>JBCCVV010000041.1:0-35948 GCA_039194925.1 Bacteroidota bacterium | reverse complement strand
TGTAATTATAAAAAGTATTAAATGGAAAAAGGTCCACTTTTATTTTACAGATACCCTGGGATTTGAACTTTCAACGAAACTTTTAACATCGCTAAGACTTTGCAGTACTTCGACATTGTAAGGTGCATTGATATTCTGAATTGCGGTTTGGTATCCGGAAATTAAAATGGTGCAATCTTCCAGATGTTTACTTAGTTCGTTGAGGTAAGGTTGTAAAGGTGTTTCTGAGAAGCTGTCATTGAAAATTGTAAATACATATTCTGCATCACAAATGCGCTGCCCCTCTAATACATCGATTAAAGGTATGCCCGCACCCAAATTGATAACGTTTATACCCGCATCTTTCAACAGGAAATGTAAAAAAAGTAAGCTCAACTCATGTGTCTCATTTTCAGGCAGATAGATCAGACACTTTGTAGCATTTGCATTGTAGTCCGAGGAGGATTGATCTATAGCAACAATGGTTTTTCGCCGGATGACATTGGCAACAAAATTTTCGTGTACTCCCTTGATGGACCCCGCCAACCACATCATACTTAATTTTTCCATCATAGGATAAACGATTTCATGCATTGTAATCTCAAATCCCTTGGAGGCGATGTTATGATCAAGGATTTTGTTAAACTTGAATTCATCCAATTCAAGCATGGCATGCATCAGGGCGTCAAGATTGTCTTCGGACTCAAGTGTAACATCGGAGAGCTCAGAAACAATGTTCTTGAGTTCCCCTTCTGTCATCTTAGCTATTTTGGAAATCTTGTATCCATTTCGGTTCAAAAGACTGATATTCAGTATCTTTTGCAAGTCCTCATCAAGGTAATATCGGATATTTGTTTCGGTTCTTCTAGGCTGGATAATAGCGTATCTTTTCTCCCAAATACGTAGTGTATGGGCCTTTATACCACATAGCTTTTCCACGTCATTGATTGAATATACTGCCATATATTAGTTAAAGATGCTAACCTGTTGATTGGGTTTACAACAACTTTATACCAAAAAGGTTGAACCAAGATCTTACATTTGTTATTACAAATATCGTTTTTTAATTCATTTTTGAAAATAAGCCCCGCGAAATAAAGGATTTAATATCGCTTCTTTTGGAATCAAACCGGTCTTTCGATATTCTCTTGGAATAATAGTGCACCCATTTCACACAATTGATAATTAAGTGAAAAGCTGTGGAATCCGAAAGTGTTACAAACTCACCCTTTTCCATACCGTCTTTTAAAATGGATTTAAAATTGGCTTCGTATGCATTACGCTTCTTCAGGAATGACTTAAGTTCCTTTTCCGGCAAATGGCGCCATTCATCATCAAAGACAGTGACTGAACTTGGTTTATTATAAGCAATATCCAAATGAAGGTCGATCAAAGCATCTATCTTATCCGGGTTGGACAAGTTTGAATCTTTTATTCTCTGCATTCCCTCATCGAATTCTTCAGCACAAGTAGTACATATAGTAATGAGAATTTCTTCCTTGGACTTAATATGACTGTACAAACTACTCGCTTCGATACCTACCAACTCCGCAATATCTCGCATCGTTGAAGCTACATAGCCTTGTTTTCTGAACAAACTGGCCGCAACGGCATAAATCTCGTCCTTTCTGTTTTTACTACGCTTCATCAAAGTCTACCGTTAATGTTGATGTTCTTGGATGAGATTGACATGTCAATACGAATCCGTTCATTACTTCATCAGGCTCCAAAGCGTAATTCAAATCCATAACTACTTCACCATTTGTGATTTTTGCCTTACAGGTAGAACAAACTCCTCCCTTACAAGCATAAGGCAGGTCCGCCCCCGCCGCAAGAGCCGCATCTAAAATAGATAATCCCCCATAAGCCAAAGGCATATCGAAACTTTCTTCGTCCAAAATAATCGTAACCTTACTCTCTTGCGCAGGGTCAAAATCCGATTCCTCAACCTTTTTCTCAACTTTAATATCATCGGTCGTAAACAATTCAAAGTGAATTTTAGAAATCTCTACACCCAGATTTGTCAACTCATCCCGTACGGCAAAAATCATTTGTGACGGACCACACAGAAAATATCCGGCTACTTCCTTAGAATTGAAGAAAACAGAACTAAACCTATTGCATTTTTCGGCATCTATCCTTCCAAAAAACAATGGACTTCCCAGTTTTTCCTTGCTAAGAATATGATGCAAAGAAAGTCTTTCCAAATATTGATTTTTGAGATCTTCCAATTCTTTGCGGAAAATGATTGTATCTACATTTCTGTTTCCAAAGAAAAGGCTGAATTTACTGTTGGGCTCTTCGTGTAATACAGATTTTATCATGGAAAGGATGGGTGTTATCCCACTTCCTGCCGCAAAAGCTACATAATGGTTTTCATGATCCCCATTGGTTACCAACTGAAAATTACCATCCGGGGCCATAACATTAAGTGAATGCCCCGCTTCCAACACAGAATTAGCGTAGGTCGAGAACTTTCCATTTTCTACTTTTTTGATCGCTACCTTCCATTCGTTTTCAAAAGGGGCACTACACAGACTGTACGATCTTCTCACATCTTCACCGTTGATGGAAGTTTCCAGTGTTAAATACTGCCCGGGAATAAATGCGAATTCATCCGTCAAATTGGGCGGAATATCAAAACTCACTACCACACTATCTTCTGTCTCTTTATGAACAGATTCAACCTTTATATTGTGAAATTTTCGACTCATAAGCAAAACGAATGATTGTTCGCAAAGGTAATGGATTTTTCCTTTCCAATTGATAAAAACAACATCTTTACCCAATCAGAAATCAATTGGTGTTTTCACCTTCTCTATTTGTTAGAACGGAATTCATCTTACTCCCGAACCAAGACAATCTTTTCATTCTGTTTTTGCAAAACACGATCAAAAAATGCATATAACGATGCATACTCATTCGGATTGAACATGTCATGATCGATTTGAAACAAACAATTTACGGTTATCTTTCCCGGTGATTCATTGATGGAATATGAAAAATAACCTTTGTCATTTATAATTTTCATTTTTAGATTGTCCGGAATTGACTTCACTGCATATCCTTCAGGAACTTCGAGAATCGATACATGATTAAAATGATGTTTAGAATTAAAAAATGCCGGATACTTTCTAATCTTATCGAAAAATGGATTACCCTCAAATTCCAGGGAAACAAAGGCATCTATATACACTTCATTTCCTATTGCATCAAATGGAGAATAAAGAATAGCATCAAACGTACTGGTAATATTACCATATTTATTCTCCATCCCCTTGGTTTCAGTATAGGTATAAACGTTTTCTGCTTCCTCTTCATAATCATCTTCTTCCTCATCCGATTCTTTACCAAGCTCTTGTTGATCTTCTTCCTCTTCTGATTCTTTAATAAGCACTTGTTGATCTTCTTCCTCCTCTTCCTTGTTTTTTTTTCTTGCCTTCACAGCTGCATAGTCCTTAATCACTGCTTTTCCTGTACCTTCTAATCTTTCTTCTTCCAAATTAATGGTATACTTAGCAGCTTGCCTCAGATAATTCAGATTTGTATTACTCATGGTGAATAGCTGGCCTTTTTCTTCTTTGACCAATATAGCTTCAACATTCATGGCTCTTAACGGAAGAGTCCCCGGCTTAAAATATGGAGAAGTGGCATCTACAAACATTTCTTTACCATCAACAATAACAAGGGCGAATACGTAATTCAATTCTGTCAAACTAGGAAAACCAGTATTAAGCAATCCATGAAACCGATACTTGGTCAAGATTGGATACGCTTCCAGTTTTGCTTTCTTGCAAAGATTGATCAATAACAAATTTATTTCCGCCGAATTGCCAGATTTCGTTTCAAAAAGCTTTTTGTATTTCGTAGTACCATACTTACCAATATCACCATTCCAGACAATATGGGTATTAATAAAATCTACAATCTGTAATAACTTCTCCTCCTCAGTAAGTGATTCTATCCTTTCTAAAAATTCAGTTGCCGGTCTTACCTTATTGTTTATGGCATCTCCAAAAAATGGAGAATCCATGAGGTTTTCACAAATAGAATTCCAATCTTTTGTGAAATTTTGAACTGCTCGACCCGGAAAATCGACCTGACTCAATTCGAATTTCAATGATGAACGGTAATCATCGATATCCAAAACATATTGGTCGTCCTCAATTCCTGGAATATCCGAAGCATCAAAAGTGAATTGTGTGACACTCGCACCAAAAGATTGTTTAGCTTCCTGCGTTCTATTCAAGGCTATCATCCCAGTCGCTGTTGGTGCCATAGAAAAATAATCAGGTACATTTACCCTTAATCTCGAATAATCAACAGGAACATCAACCTGGAAATAATGCCTTGGGAAAGCATATAAAAACGGCGAATACACCTTATACCTGAATTCAATTATCGAACCTGGCCGAACATTTGGGATAGCGAACGATACCTTTCTTACATCTTCATTGATCTCTTCCTTGTAGATATCCTTTTTTGATAGTTTTGACTTTTCCTTTTTACCATCTACAAGATTGTAGCATTCAGCCTTGACATCAGCAACTCCCTCCCTTTCCTTTTTGTTTTGAGACAGATATTGAACGACATTTGCAGCATCCAACCCTTCATTCGTATATATTTTGATTCGGTAATGATATTCAGTTACCATTCGAGGAGAACGCGACTCAAAATCATACCGCACCATGCAATTTTTAAATATATAGGCATGACTGGCTTTTGGATCCGTAGGGTGAGCAGTCTCTTTGAGTCTCTGCATATCGATGTCGCCAAATTTTTGAGCATACAAACTTCCGGATAGACCTACTAACAATATAAACAGAACAGTCAATGGAATAAAGTGAGTTGATTTTTTCATAATAGTAGTTTTGGTTTAAGACTTCAACGATAGCAAAATGGATCGTTTCTCCGCCTTTTTTATTTTATCAAAGAATGCCTTTATAGAATTGTATTTTTCTGGAGGATAGCTTCCGTTTTTTATTTCAAGTTGCCTTTTAAAAGTTATTTGACCTTGGGTCGCGGTGGTTTGAAAAGAATAGCGTCCAAATTCCGTTTCTATCTCAATATCGTCCTCAACAATTGGTACCAACGTGATATCATGTTTTAGATTAGTCGTTGCAATATACGCTTCATTCCGCAAAAATTGAATCGGCCAATCTCTGTGCTTATCCTTCTTCAACTTAGGCACTTTCAGCTCGTTTCTGTTGAGTTTAATTTTAAAATGATCTCCAAGTTTTTCTACTGCATTTGACGATTTGAAACGAATATTTTCCTTAATGGTAAGATTGATTGTATCAAAAAAGAAAGAATAATCGGAAACGATTGGATTGGAATACTTAGCTAACTTTTCTTTTAAATAAATATTTTTCTCCTGTTCGTTCATTTTAGGAAGGGTATACAATTTATTACTAAGTCCAATTCCTTTAGAGTGGCAGGAAATAGTACCAGACAGACTTCCATCCACGTCATAAATCAGGTCATTCGTAATCGTTCTTTGCTTTGGATATTGCGGTGTTTCCACAATTGAAGCAGAATCAAGTTCAATTAATAACACCTTTCGATCATCGGTAAACTCTCCCAAATAATTAAAAGGATTGTCCTTTGATGTGCAATCCACCCAGTACGTCTTTCCATCAATATTCAATTTAGAAATGACATGATTGAATTGAATACTGGAATAAAAGTCTTCCTGTGCACTTCGTTTCGTATCACCCGCGTTGACCAGGGCAATATTGGCATCTATGCCATGAGCCTGACACATCGTATTGTAATAATAAGAAAGTGCCTTGCAATCGCCATATTTCTTAGCATGCACAGTTGAAACGGATAAAGGAGATAATCCTCCATCTTTCAAGGCAATCAATACATATCTGGTATTCTTTTGGATATATGCGTATAGCTTTTGAGCTTTTTCTAATTCGCTATCTGATTCTTCAATTAAGTCATCGGTTTCACTTTTGAGCAGTGCCAAATCCATATCCTGCTTGGGAAGAAACATTTCGCTATTGATCCATTTTCCGTATTCATTCCAGTTATTCACTCTTCCTACATGATCAAAGTACTTTAATCGCTTGAGCGCAATTTCCAGACGTGGTAAACATTTACGAATGTCTGGCATATATTTTTCTTTAAAAAATGGTTTCTTTTGCTCTAGTTTATATTCAATTGTATTTCCATTTCGAGTCGGTTCAGACAAACCAAAAGCTTGATAATTAAAACTATCGCCAATATGGTCGGTAACCGTAAGATTCGCTGTTTCAAGCGATTGTCTAAAATCATCAACAGGATACCAGGTATTGACGTAATAGGGAGACTCAACAACATGCTTGTAGGAAATGTGAATTGTTATTGGGAAAGTTGGCGATTGATGAATATAGATCATAGATCGAGTATCGTCAGCAAATTCAATATCCTGCAACCCATATTCCTTGATCTCTTTTTTCTTAATCTTTTTGATCAGCTCACCATCCGCGTCAAAAAGACTAATCTTTAAGTCTTTGACTTTACTCTCTTTTTTATGAAAATGCTCAGCAAAAACCAATTTCGACTCATGCTTTTTATTCAAAACGGTCACAGCATAATCATAGTTATAAATCAGCTTATCCTCAAACATCTCAATATGAGTAAAACTATGTCGAACGACACTATTGGCATTGATGATGAGAGCGTTGGGAATAGCCTTTACAGCAAAATCATATTGAGAATACGATGTAAAGAATAGAAAGCACAGGGCAATCGTAAAACTTATGCGTAATCTGGTCAAAACGATAACTTTAGTTAGTTGTTGGCTAATATAAGGAAAAACGGTGAAATTTATAATTGCTTTGTTTGCCGAGAATTCTTAAGATACATCACACATTCTCGCTTTTCGGTTATACGATTGTTCGGAATAAATTACTTTAAGACATAACATTACTTTTTGTATAACGCTATGTTAGAACAGGACAAAGAATAGATTTAAAAAAGGAGCTAACTTTTACAGATAAGTTAACTCCTCCTTTATTACTTTCTATACGCACGATGCAGAATTAAATATTCATCATCAACGTGTAGGGATCTTCCAATTGCTCTTTCACTTTTACTAAGAAGGTCACTGACGTGCTGCCATCTATAATGCGGTGATCATAAGAAAGTGCCAGATACATCATCGGTCTAATTTCCACCTGTCCGTTGACAGCTACCGGTCTTTCCTTAATCGCATGCATTCCCAAAATCGCCGATTGAGGTTCATTGATGATCGGTGTACTGACTAAAGAGCCAAACACACCACCATTGGTTATGGTAAATGTGCCACCCTTCATTTCGTCTAATGTCAATGTGCCACCTCTTGCTTTTCCAGCAAGTCCTTTGATGGCCAACTCAATTTCGTGAAAATCCAAGGACTCCACATTCCTAACTGGTGGTACGACTAATCCATTCGGTGTACTGATCGCGATAGAAATGTCTACAAAATCATTATAAATGATATTATTACCGTCGATCATAGCATTAACGCTAGGCATTTCCATAAGCACATTGGCGCAAGCCTTGGCAAATAATGACATGAACCCCAATTTTATGCCGTGCTTGTCGACAAATTTCTCCTGGTATTTCTTTCTCAACTTTATAATTTCGGATAAGTCTACCTCATTAAAGGTAGTTAGCATAGCCGTACTATTCTTCGCAGAGACTAATCTAGACGCTATAGTACGTCTCATACGGCTCATTTTTTCAGTCCGGGTTTCTCTGCTGAAAGGTACAGAAGACACAATTGTTGCAGCTGCCTCCGCTGGTTCCGATTGAGCAGCCTTTTGTGGTGCTGGCTTTTGCTCCACCGCTTTTAAGGCATCTTCTTTAGTTATTCTACCGTCTTTGCCTGTTCCATTTACGGAAGCTGCATCTACATTACCATCTCTCAATATCTTGGCCGCTGCCGGAGAAGGATGACCTGTTGTGTAGGTATTTGCTGCAGACTCTTCAGCTTTAGGAGCAGGTTCGGGCTCTGAAGCCGGAGTGGGTTTACTTTCTTCTTTTGGAGTACTATCACCAGCAGGAGCTGCCACACTGGTATCAATTTTAGCCACTAAAGCACCAATTTCAATATCATCATCCTCCGCAGCTACATGAATGAGCTTACCTTCTGCCTCTGCCGGAAATTCCAATGTCGCTTTATCGGATTCAAACTCACAGATAGGCTGATCCAATTTTACATACCCTCCATTTTCTACCAACCATTGTGAAAGGGTTACTTCTGTTATTGATTCCCCAATTGTTGGCACTCTCATTTCGACAATACTCATAGTTTCTTGTTTTTCATTTATAAACTGCGACAAAAATACCTACATTTAAACATCAATTGCGAATAATTTAAAGTAGATCTTTCTATTTTTTTCAATTGCTCTAAATATTTTTTTAGACTTATCTAAATACACCTTGCTTACATTACTCAAAGCCGGAATATATACAACTGTTCAAGACCAGGGAAGGTTTATGGGCGCTCATCTGGGAATTCCCATTTCCGGAGCTATGGATCGTAAAAGTGCTGATTTTGTCAATCTCATTTTAGGGAACGATAGAAATGATGCCATGCTCGAGTGTACCTACACCGGACCTACCATAAAATTTCACACCCCCACATTGATCGCTATTGTCGGTGCACAAATCCCTGCATTTTTGAACAAGCACCCTTTGGACACTTCCAGAGCCATTCGCATACATTCCAATGATGTACTTACTTTTGGTAAAATGGAAAAAGGAAGTCGATTTTATATAGGTGTCAAAAATGGGATTCAAAGTCAGAGCATCTATCAAAGTCGCTCTACTTGCACAACGGCAGGCATTCTTTATCAACTAAAAAACGGAGATCAGCTTTCTTATCAATCGTATTCAAACGCCCAAAATTCCTCCGTTTCCATACGAAGGCCTCTTGGCAACAATAAAATCGCAGCGAATAAGGGACCAGAATTTGAAATTCTTTCCGCTTCTTCACAAAAAACGATTCAAAAGGAATCATTTTCTATTCTTCCGAGTAGTAATCGAATGGCTTTTCGTATCCATCACAACCTGCAATTGGCACATGCAATTTCTATCCTTTCTTCGGGCACCCTGCCTGGAACAGTCCAACTCACTCCTTCCGGTGAATTGATCATCCTCATGCGCGATACACAAACAACGGGAGGTTATCCAAGAATCTTACAACTAACCGAAGAATCGATTAATGATCTGGCGCAACTTAAAGTAGGTGAGTATTTTAATTTGGTTCTCAGTGACTAGATCCATTAAATACTTTCCCATCTTAAACTGCTAATTCCGTTCTAAATGAAAGAAGTGGGAACTGGTGAATTTAGACTTCTAAATCGGCAATAAATCATAAATGAATAATTATTTGAAGGGCAATCACAATACAGCATGGTGCGGAGTATCATGCTGTAAAATTATATCAATTGCGACCTGCAGGGTTACCACAAATTTCATTATTGAGAGATATATGGTAAAAAATTTTGGTAGCCATACAGGCTACATTTAATATTGATTTTTGCGGTGGATGGCATCCAGCGCTGTAATGTTGAACCACTTCAGGTTTTCTGTTAATTAGTAATGTTTGGTTTTATTATTTTTATAGACTTTCTGAAGGTGAAGAACATTCTAACTACTATATCGCCTTACTTCCCGCATTCCAAACGTGAGATGCATTTCTTTGAACTTCTCGGTTTATACAGATAATGTTCATTGATTTGGTATTTTTGCGCCTTAGAAATAGAAGGCGAGTAAAATGATCGAAAAATTACAGGCAATTAAGGAGAGGTATCAGTATTTGCTGGAGCGAATGTCGGACCCTGAGGTAAGCTCCAACCCAAAGCAATTTGCCAAGGTGAGCAAAGAGTACAAAGGATTGGAAAAGGTGGTTCAAAAATCTGATGAGTACATGAATGTCTTATCAAATATTGAAAATGCACAGGAAATGCAAAAGGATCCCGATCCTGAAATGAAGGAGATGGCCAAGATGGAATTGGAAGAATTGGTGCCCAAAAGAGATGAATTGCTCGAAGAAATTAAAATTTTACTTATTCCCAAAGATCCAGACGACAGCAAGGATGTCATCTTCGAAATCCGATCCGGTACTGGTGGAGATGAGGCAAGTATTTTTGCCGGCGATCTACTAAAGATGTATATAAAATATTTCGAAACTCAAGGCTGGAAGGTAGAACTGATCGATGAAAACGAAAATCAAGTCGGTGGATATAATAAGGTGGTGCTTGAAGTAACGGGTCAGGATGTCTATGGCAAACTAAAATTTGAATCCGGTGCGCACCGCGTTCAACGAGTTCCTAAAACTGAGAGTCAGGGCCGAGTGCATACCTCAGCCGCTACGGTCGCTGTCATTCCAAAATATGAAGAAGAGGATCTTGATATCAAAAAGGACGATCTCAAGACGGACACCTTCCGTGCCAGTGGAGCTGGAGGTCAGCACGTAAACAAGACGGAATCTGGAGTACGATTTACCCACATTCCTACAGGAATTGTTGCAGAAAGTACCGATAGTCGATCTCAACATAAAAACCGAGATATCGCACTACAGCGATTGTATCAAAAAATTAGAGAAGTACAGAAACAAAAAGCCTATCAAGAACAGAAGGATCAACGGAAATCTTTGGTAGGTTCCGGGGACCGATCAGATAAAATCCGCACGTATAACTATCCACAAAACAGAATGACCGACCATCGTATTAATCTTACCATGTACAGTCTGGACAAAATTGTACAAGGTCAGATCGATGATATTATTCAAGCACTTCAGGTAGCAGAGAATGCGGAGAAGATGAAGGGAGGGGATGATAATTGATAATTGATAATTGATAATTGATAATTGATAATTGAAGATCAACTTTTGAAATAAAAATTCCAATCTTTCCAATCATTTAAATCTTTCCAATCTTTAAATTCATGGATGCGATTAAAACATTTCCGAAATTTACCATCTTTTTTATCGTATTAATGATATTGGAGATTCTTGGTCTTACTGTTATACCTACCTATCATATTGTAAGCAAACCCATGATCATGGCGGGATTGATCGGCTTTTATATTGTATATGAAAAAAAGCAAAGTCATGTTTTTCTTACGGGATTGATCTTTGCTCTGCTGGGAGATTGCTTTTTGATGTTTGGTACAAATGACATGTTTATGATTGGTCTGACATGTTTTCTGATTATGCAGCTTTGCTACACGTCTACATTTAATCAAAAACGAAGGGTACCTAGATATAAGGATTATAATGTGCCTGGAATCCTTGTTTTAATTGGTCTCTCGGCTCTTGGATTATTGTGGAGTGGTTTGGGTGATTTGAAATGGGCAGTGGCGTTGTATGCTGCAGCTATAGTGACGATGGCGATTTTTGCGTACTTGAGACATCCTTTGCTTAGAGGATATTGGGTTTTATTCGCAGGCGTTATTCTTTTTATTGTTTCGGATGCACTTTTGGGGTTTAATAAGTTTGGAGGTGGGTTTCCCAATGCTCAGATTGCGGTAATGGTCACCTACATGCTCGCACAATACTGCATCGTCACTGGAGAAGTGTTGGGGGGTATGAAAAAGCCTAAAGTGAATTCTAAGACAAAAACAGATGGGGTATTTAGTAGACATAAAGCTTGAACCTCTCCATCGAATCCGCCTTTAGGTTTCCAACGAGTTCCCCTAGAAGTATTAAAAAAAAGACAAAAGGGACATGCAATTCAATGCACATCCCTTATATTATTTTAAGCCGTAAGGATCAAATGAACCTTTTTTACGTTTTAATCCGTTTGTTTTCGTGTCTTCTATATTCTATCTTCTGGGCAGGTGTAAGAATCTCTTCCACCAACGGCTTGTATTTATCTTGTATTTTTTGGTACGCGGGACCAAATTCGTGCTTTTGTACACTTTCGTCCATTCTTAAATCAATAATTTCTTTCGATTTTTTATAAAACAATCGCTCCAACTTCGCTTTTTGATTTTTATTGAAAGCGAGATGCTTATGTTCATACGTTACGATTTTTTCAAGTAGATTCAACTCTTTTGCCTGAAAATCTTCCACCTTGTAGGTTTGAGCCTGGGCAATCATTCCACTCATTATAAATGCTATGAACAATACAATCTTTTTCATTTTATGCTCGATTTTTATTTGTTTAGGATCAAAAAGTGTCCCCAAATTAAGGGTATTTTTTCCAAAAAAGTACATCTTTCTTTAAATAGACTGAAAATTAATGGATTATGCTGCTTTTTTTGATTGCTTACTTCTTTAGGGAGACAGTTTTTTAGTTGTTGAGTTATTTAGTGGCAGAGTGGCTCAGTTGTTCAGTTGTTCAGTCATTGAATTGTTAAATGGAGCCGGTAGCGAGGAAAAGTGTCTCGTGACCTTTTCCGTTTTCTAGCTAAAACTATAAAAATGCAAGTAGTACTAAACTGATAAACAATCAATGCTAAGCGAGAGGATAAACTACCTAGTATTGCCGAGAGGACCATAAATCAGCTTTGAACTTCATTCCAAATTCGTCATTCGTAAGTCGAAATTCATCATTCAAAATTCCCTAATAGCTTCCCATGTATCGTCTTAAAAACCATTCAAGGCTCAACAGCAGAAGGATTAATCCGAACAGCCATTTGAAATTTATGACGGATTTTGTCTCCGTAGTCTGGTAGATGACGGGTTTGATTTTTTCATTGGCCAATACTTTTTCTGCGATTCCAGAACTTGAGCCGGCTTGCGAAATCTCACCTCCATATTTATCGCTTAGCGCCTTTAATAAATTGTGACGTGCAGTGAGATCATACAGCTCCAATTGAATGTTTTGTACCGAAAACGAACCACTTTGTTGCATCAATTCACCTCCATAATTCGTAGTAGCAGTGTATCGATACCTTCCTGAGGGCAACATGCCTATGTTCAAGGTATAAAAGTTGTTTGCCCTGGAATAGGTGTATTTAAACTCTTTTCCATCTTGATTTGTGATCGTCAGGAAGACATCAGGATCATTGATCATTTCATAGTTATCATTATACAATTGAGCGTCAAAAGCGATTTGTTCGTTTTCCTTGTATAAGTTTTTAGAAGTGCTAACTCTGAATTTTCGCTTATCTTCTTTGGTACTCAGAAATTGAATTGACTTATTGACCAACTCGGTTACAACATCATAATTATTATGTTGCAAATAATCGAATAGTCTCCATTTCCAAATTCCTTCTCCTACCCAAACTCCTGTCTTAAAGCCATCTTTATCCTTAAAACTCAGCATTGGATAATTGGTGGAAATCTTCTTAATGTTTTGTTTGAGTAAAATATTTGATCCACTTGGTGAGGTATATTGCCCAAAAGGAGCGATTAATGGTGGAAATGATTTCAATTTCCTTTCGGTTTCCTGGCTCGTCGTAAAACTATTGAATGTCGTAACCAAATCTGCCTGCACTTCCTCCAGACTCGAACTGTTGCCCTCAATTTCTATATTATCCTGCACATCATTAAATCCATTTAGCCTGGTCTGAGCACCCACAATAAATAGCCTCGGCGTTCTTTTTTTATTAAGATTGGATAGCTCTACTGTCATAGGAAATTTGTCCGATGGCAAGTTGTGAAAGACAACCAAATCATAGGATGAAACATTCAAATCTTTATCCTCAGGAAAATGAATATCTACCTCATAATTTTTATTGGCAGTGATCAACGATTTTAAAGCAGAAAGATCAGGATGAGGGCCATGCGCCAATAAAACAATCTTTTGTCTTGCATCCAGGATTTCAATAAATATGTCTTTATAATTATTGCTTCTTGATACTTCTCCACCAATGGGTGAGAGCGCAATTCTATACTTATTTAATCCAACCGCATTGGCATCTAAAACAATCTCCTTTGTTGTAAAAAAATTGTCATTATCAATTCGTATCGTTTCTGTCTTTAGTCTTTTAGTATTGCCCTCATCTACTTTAGAAACCGTCAGAGTCGATGTATTGCCTGCACTGTTTTTAGCGCTTATATCCACCTGAATGGAAAATTTATCTCCTAAATAAGCAATCTTATTGTTGAATACATTTTTAATCAATACATCTTTACGAATCGTAGTATCTCCCTGGGCCACAACATACAGTGGTGCAGTAAGATTGACATTCGAATACAGTGGATTTTTGCCTTCATTATAGATACCATCTGTACTCATAATGATCGCCCCCAAATTTTGATCGCCAAAATTATCGTAAATAAATTCAATGGATTCAGATAGATTGGTGATTTTACTGTTGAAGCTGTCCAACGGAGAATTTAGGATTTGATCGCCAATCACCAGACGTTTGACCTCATATTTTTCCGCTAAATCCTCCGCTATTGTGTTGATTTCTTCTTTCTTCCGGGCTATTTCTTCGTCAGACAGATTGGCAACAATAGACTGCGAATTGTCTTCAGCAATGACTACAATCGGTTGTTTGATCTCTTCAGAAATAGATTTTATAAATGGCGACAATAACAACACGGCAATGCCTGAAACTGCAATAAATCGCAATAATCCCATTACCCATTTCGACCACTTGGGCGACTCTTCAAACTTTAAGTCTTTATAATAAAGAGCCAACGCATAGACCAGACCTAATGCCAAACATAAAATGATATACCAGGAGGGATATTGAAAAGTTATTTCGTTAATCACTAATTTGTCTTTTGGAAATTAAAATCCATATTCCATTGTAAAGGATGCAAATATGAATAATTTTTCACCCTTTTCGTCTTATAGAAAATATAAAAAACGATAGAATTGTTGATTTAATGATGCTAAAGTCCCATTAAGTTAATCTTCTTATTTACTGATTGTCGGATTTCGCCTTATGCCTTGCCAACACTTCTTACGGAAATACTATATTTGTGCTGCTTAAAAATCAATCTTGTTTTGATAAAATCAGAAGCAGAGGATGGAAGAATGGCAGTTGGATTTTGAATGGTTGAGAGTTCGACATTTGGTCAAGGATGCAATGAACAAAAAGGATTTACCTGATTTGCAATCCATTCTCTATCTTATTGGTATACAGGAGCTGGGAAGATGGGATGGAAACAAAAATTTCACCAAAGAAGAAAAGCAGGATTTAATGCACATCGCTGTATGCACTCTACTCGAAGATGAAGGGTATTATATCTTTGAAGGAAGAGATCAGGACGGATGGCCACATTGGAAAGAAAATAATACGTTCAAAATCGCAGGATTGCAAGAACAGGAACGATTTTTAAAGCAAAAAGTAATCGGATATTTTCAAGGGTTAGACCAACTTGAAAAAGATTCGCAAAAATAATTGTAGACAACTTAAATCTTAAAATATGAAAATTAGGCATTTGGCTTTTATCCTTATAGCAGGTTTGATGGTATCATGTCATTCCGGTGGACCAACCTACGTGACCATCAAAACCGAATTCGGTGACATGAAGGTTGAATTGTATGATTCCACCCCAAAACATAAGGAAAATTTCCTCAAATTGATAGATGAGGGATTTTATAAAGATTTATTATTTCATCGTGTGATTCAAGGATTCATGGTACAAGGCGGTGATCCAAATTCAAAAGATGCCGGTCCAAATGCTCAACTTGGTAGTGGAGGTCCAGGATATAAAATCGATGCCGAAATTGGCCTTCCACACTTCAAAGGAACCTTGGCCGCAGCTCGACAAGGGGGTCCAATCAACCCTAAAAAGCAGTCTTCTGGTTCACAATTCTATTTGGTTCAGGGCAGAGTGCAAACCGATGCTCAATTGAATCAATTTGAGCAAAGAGGGGGATTCAAATACAACGAAGCACAGAGAAACAAGTACAAGACCATTGGAGGTACTCCTGCATTGGACAACGATTATACCGTTTTTGGTGAAGTGGTGGAAGGTTTGGATGTCATTGACAAAATTGCTGCCGTACAAACAGGTAATGCGGACAGACCCGTGAAAGATGTTAAAATGGATATTGTACGATAAAACAGGACGACGAAAATCAATAAGAGAAGAATGAATAACAATAGATATTTTATACTGGCTTTATCGATCGTATTGCTTTCTTCATGCGCCAAACCTTTGGCACAGTTCACATTAGATGATGAAGATAAAAGAGCTCCTTCGACCATTACATTTAACAACAGCTCGGAAAAAGCGGAAAGTTATGTGTGGGATTTTGGTGATGGCAATACATCAACTGAAGAATCTCCGGAACACAAATACTTTTTATCCGGTAAATATAGGGTTAAACTGGTAGCCAAGAAGGGCAAAAAGGAAAGTGTAATGGAAAAAGAACTAGTCATTGATCCACCACAAGACTGCTTGGTTTCCATGGAGACTACTCATGGAAGTATGACTATACGATTGTATGATGAGACACCTCAACATAGAGACAACTTCATAAAGTTAGCCGAATCAGGATTCTACGACGAATTACTTTTTCATCGAGTAATTAATGGATTTATGATTCAGGGTGGAGATCCAAATTCCAAAAATGCCAGGCCAGGTCAACGCTTAGGTAGTGGAGGTCCGGGCTATACCGTTCCTGCTGAATTTACCTCTAAATATGCTCATGTAAAAGGTGCTCTCTCTGCCGCTCGTCAGGGAGATCAGGTGAACCCAAAAAAGAATTCTTCGGGTTCGCAGTTTTATATTGTTCAAGGTAAAAAGGCTACAGAGGAAGTGCTAACATCAATGGAGACTAGGAAAGGAATCAAATACTCCGATGATATAAAATCGAAATATTTGAACGATGGAGGAACACCGTTTTTGGATCAGGAATACACCGTTTTCGGAATTGTAGAAAAAGGAATGGAAGTAATTGATTTGATTGCCAATACGGAAACAGATGGATCGGATCGCCCTAAAAAAGATGTGAAAATTTTAAAGGTAAGAGTAATTAAATAAGAAACTGAATTTGGATTGACTGAGTCCGAATTCAATTGAAGCATAAAAAACAAATTAAAACCTAGCGGCTTTCCGAGGTCGCAAAAGAAAGAGATGGAACGTATTTTAGGAATTGATGTTGGCGCTACAGGAATTAAGGGAGCTGTAGTTAATTTAGAAAAAGGAGAATTAACCACCGAACGAATTAAATACCCGACTCCTAAGCCAGCAACACCACAGTCGATGACGGAAGTAATGAAACAACTCGTATCGGACTTTAACTGGAAAGGAAAACCTATTGGTATAGGATTTCCATCAATAATCAAAAACGGAGTGGCACATTCGGCCAGTAATATCGACGATACCTGGTTGGATTTTCCCATTGAAGGCTTCTTGAATAAAAAGCTAAAATGCCCTGTTAAAGTTATTAATGATGCTGATGCTGCGGGACTTGCTGAGAAAAAATATGGCGGTGGAAACGATAAGCAGGGCTTGGTGATTCTGCTTACCTTAGGTACGGGAATAGGGTCGGCATTGTTTTATAACGGTGTACTCTTGCCTAATACTGAATTGGGTCATTTGAAATGGGAAGATAGCATAACCGAAAAATATGCCTCCAATAGTGCCCGAGAAAATAAGGAACTAAATTTCAAAACCTGGGGAAAGGAATTGAATAGAGTATTGAAACACATAGAGTTCATTCTGGCGCCGGATCATTTCATTATTGGTGGTGGTATCAGTAAAAAATTTCACAAATATTCTGAATATCTCAAAACTGACGCGACCATAGAACCTGCCAAAATGCTCAATAACGCCGGGATTGTAGGAGCTGCGCTTGCGTTTAGATTAAGCGATTAGATTTTAAACTGTAATGAGTAGATTTGGTTATAAAAGTGATAAAACCTTCTAAGAATGAACTTTTAAGCCTTCCCACCGTATTGTAGTAAGCGATGTTGATTTACGATAGAGTACAAGCCATTTCGGTTATGAATAATTTGGGAGCAAAAGGAATCCCTTTTGTATTTCTTATCGACTTCGAAATGAAGAAGATCATTATTTCAACCAAAATGAAAAATGACGGAGAATTGCAATTCACTATGAATGGGTTTTGTAACCACTCAGATTCAGCAAACAATGTGTATCCATCCTTCCTTGAAACCTATCCCATTTCACAGACTAACTACGCAGAAAAATTTAAGCTCGTCAAAGCAGAAATTCAACAAGGAAATTCATTTTTGCTAAATCTATCGTGTCAAAGTAAAATCGTTACCAATCTTACATTGAATGACATTTACAGGACTACCAACGCAAAGTATAAAGTTTTGCTTGAAAATGAGTTTGTATGTTTTTCCCCGGAAATTTTTGTTCAAATTAAGGAAGGTCGAATAAGGTCTTATCCTATGAAGGGAACCATCGACGCTAATGTCTCAAATGCAAAGACCATCATTCTCGAAGATAAAAAGGAATTGGCCGAACACTACACCATAGTTGACCTTATCCGTAATGATCTGAGTCGTGTTGCCAAAAAAGTCAAGGTAGATCGATTTCGATATGTTGACCATATTTCAACCTCCAAAAAAGATCTGCTACAGGTAAGTTCTGAAGTTTCGGGTGAATTACCAAACAACTACACCAATTCTATTGGAAGCATTTTATTTGAACTGTTGCCAGCAGGAAGCATCAGTGGGGCTCCTAAGGTAAAAACTTTGGAAATAATTCGGAAAGCTGAAGGTCAGGATAGAGGTTATTACACAGGCATTTGTGGGCACTTTGATGGTAAAAATCTGGATTCTGGTGTGATGATCCGATTTATCGAAAAGGTTGAGGATACTCTGTATTATCGAAGCGGTGGTGGCATTACATCCTTGAGCGAAATGAACTCAGAATATCAAGAAATGCTGGACAAGATCTATCTTCCCATTCCTAATCAAGTCCAAACTCCTGCCTCAGACCAACTTCTAGCCAACAATGAATAAAAAGCTTTTGTTGATCGAAACTATCCGTATCCAAAATGGCAGAGTTCGACACATTCAATACCATAACCAACGTTGCAACGCAAGTAGAAAGGCTCTTTTTGGATCAAAAAACAATATTAATCTCAGAAATTCCATTGATGTTTCGAAGGCCAATACACCTGAAGTAAAATGCAGAATTATCTATGATGATCGCATTCATAAGGTTGATTATGAATCTTATACCATGCGTTCAATTCAAACTTTAGAGCCCGTCGAAATTGGAGACTTTGATTATTCTCATAAATATGCCGATCGCGAAACATTAAAATCTTTCTTTGACCAAAGAGGTAGTAAAGACGATATTCTGATGACAAGAAAAGGGTTTATTACAGATACGTATTATGCAAATGTTGCCCTTCTTAAAAGTGGAAAATGGTATACACCTAAAAACCCGCTTTTGAACGGAAGCTGTCGATCTAGATTAATAGATTCTAAAGAAATTATTCCCTTGGACATACATATTAATCAATTGATAGACTTTGAATCCATTAGCCTATTCAATGCCATGATCCCATTAAAAAAGTTGATTATTGGCCTGCAAAATTTCTAGAGCTTATTAAATAGCTTCGACACTCCATTAAATTTGACCACATAAGCTCCTGACGGCAGATCGTTAATATCAATGGTGATGCGTTTGGAATCCATGAATTCAACTTTTTGCATTTGACCCAACACATTATAAATAGTAACTGATGAAGAGATGTTCTTGTCACTTGTTATCCTTATAAAATTATGTGCAGGATTTGGGTGGATAGATACATTGTAATCTTCTGATAATTGTTCCACAGATGTAATGTCATCAAAATACTCATCCAAAAACTTTATCCGCTTTCCCAGCCAATTAAAAAGATAATCCAAGTCTGAATCGGAATATTCATAATCCCATACTTCACTTTCTGCCTCATAAATAGCATTGTCCAACAAAAATTGATGTGCCGTATTTATGCGGTTATCTAATGCCTCATCGCTTAAAAATGTCTGTCGATAATCTTGCCACTTTTGCGATATTCGACCTACAAAATCATCTACATCATTCTCGATTAATCTATCGTACAAATTATTCGAAATTGCTCCTGTGGTAACGGTAGCGTTTTGCCCATTCCATAACAAGCCCCAGCTACCATCCAAATCCCATGGTGAGAAAAAATAGGGCTCATTAGCATCGTAACGACACAGATAGATATTCTTTCCACGATTGTCCAGAATTCGAGCCACATTGAGCAAGATGAAATAATCCATTATATTTTCCATGTCAAAGCGATTGCCAATACCCGCTGCAAATGCCTCATCCGAACTATTCGCCACAAAATCAATCAATTCGAAAGCATTAGACCAGTCAATCTCATCGGGATATCGATATTCATAACCGCTCCATGTATCAGAATTGTTATTGGGTGTGGCATCGGGATCGTTAAAGAGTACTGCATCGTCCCAGGTATACCCTTTGTACAACTCGCCTCGAATTTCTGAACCGTTATTCCTTTTGAGCTTCAACAGATTGCGATCTACTTGCTCAGAAAGCATATAAATTCCCTGGTACTCACCATTTAATGTTACCGTGACATACATGACATCCGCACCAGATTTGGCCTTGGGTTCTTGATCTTGATAATACAATTGATTGAGATCCAGCCAAAGTTTATGCGTAATAAAGCTGTTGATTCGCAGCGGTTCGTTGTACATCGCATCCAACACCCAATCATCGTCTTCGCGCAGGTTACCAAATTGCACATCTATCGTTTCAGAACCTGAAGCATCACTCCAAAATTCTATATCGTATGTTTTTTTTGGAAAAGTCTGTGAAAAGCCTCCTCTTATCTCAATACCAATAGTACTCGAAATGATCTCTCCATCTGTACCAGTATACACAAAAGTACCGGCTATCTTGGGTTCGTCAACGATCTCTTCATTGGTTTGAATAGAAATGGTAGGAATTTGAGCACCTACAGATTCTGAAATTCCAACTATAAGAAAGAGACAAAACAGTCTAAAATATATTTCTTTCAATCTCATATTCGAATACTTAATCCTGCTCTTAAATTACTAAATGTACTATCGAATGAACCAATTCTAAAGATGTTATCGGTTGACAAAAAACCTGTGACGGGGCCAGCGTTTAATGAGATGTTCAGCCCGATATTGGATAGATTGGAGCTGCGATATGAATACAATACACCTACCGATAAAAAACTGTACAATCGCGCTGTTCCATTGAATACAATCACACTTGATCTACGATCTCCAGATCCATTTGTTTGTACCAAAGCTCCTACTGACCACAAATCACTGATCTTAAACTTTCCACCCAAGAAGAGTTTTGTAGGAAGAGAAGTATTAAACGCTTCATTGGTTTCGACCAAATCCAATAAAGCCTCTATCGAATCTAGAATCACAAACTCATCGTCCGAGGAAATGTACTCACTGACATCAATGCCATCAAATGTTTGAACCTCATTTGAGCGGTAGATCTTGGGGTCCACATCCCAATCCAAACCACCAATGTCCACCGCACTCAATGTAAGCTCCAATCGGTCGCCTACATTAAAAGATGCCCCGAAATCAAAAGCCCATCCCCCATTATTTTGCATAAAATTATCAAAGCTAAATGCCTCTACATCCAGATTGAAATTTTCGATATCCGTATAATCAAAAGCTCTGGATGACCTTATCTCAAAGTCCGAATCCACCGTCAATTGATAAATGTCGTCAGAGGTTGTCAAATCTATTTTGTGATTTTCGGTTCGGATCGCTTCCACTCCAGACAATCGCTTGATGCGAACGCCCACATTCAAAGGACCGAATGATTTTTGTAGTCCGAGGTAAACTTCATTATAATTGATGTAATCCAGTTGTGGAGCAAGATTCATAGTTTCCCCAACAAAAGCAGCATTCCCATTGGTAACAAACTCTGCCAGATCTTTTGTGTATTGCATCCAGGCCTGAGCCTTCCAGGCATGTCCAGCCGAAATACGCACAAAAGGAGTATTTACTGAAACGTCCAGGGTATTTACACTTGAATATCCATAAATATCGTTGACATCGTTCATTGCTGCAATGGCATCTGATGCAGAAATGATTAACCCACCTTCTGGCTTTCGAGTGGTGACATCTGAAATACTCGGGCCATTTGTATTAAAATCCAAACCCAACCCGCTAGCGATGGTAATGTTTCCTTTGTTGTCTAAAGCAGGATTGAAATAGCTTCTTTGGAATACATTATCAATAAAGTAATAGTGCAGATTCTGTGCTTGCACAAACGAACTTATACTCATTGCCACTATCATCCCAATCAATCGTATACTTTGCATCTTTACTATTCGTTTTGGCCTAATATTTCGTTTTTAATTTGGCTCCAATTTTAAATCGAACTCCATAATCGTTGTAAATCCAAAGGGGCCCGGAAGACGCCTGCTGGGTGTTTATTTTTACATTAACCAGAATCTTTTTACCACTTTTTAAATTTTCAAATCTACCCTCTTCAAAATCCTCAAACGTAATTACGTCTGCTCCTTCACTTGTGCGACCAGTAGCCGGATTTACTTCTGCAGCCGGTAATAAAAGACGTTCCTTAAATAGAGAATCCAGAAGTACGTTATTTCCATCAAAGAAATATCCCTGCAACGTGACATCCGCAGGAAAATCATTCGTAATCACATTTTTGAACTCCGCACTGATCACATCTTCAAAGTCGCTCATATCCAGATCTACCGTATCTTGCAAAACCAGATTATTCACCGTACCCTCCAGAGGCAATTCCACATCAACATTTACCAAAAAATAACTGTCTTCGTTGACAAAACCCGTGATACTTTCATCCATGTCGGGATTGGCACCTGCGTCAATATCATAGGTAACGCGTACCACTTTTTCCTTAAACAAATCCACAATATTTGAATTGTCCCGATTAAAAGAGAATTCTGTAATCTTTATTTGTCCGATCTCATCCAAACTTGGGTAATTAAAGTCGACGTTGTTGTCAATCACATCACTTTCCATATCCAAAAACTCTCCGGTTGTGGTTACGACCTGCATTTTCTTAAAAATAGATCGAACGGGAAATCCAAACGCATTTTCAACAAAAACTTTCACTTTTGGGTCTTCAAAAGACAATCCACCACTAACCCAGTTGTCCAGGACGCCAATTGCAATAAAATCGCCTTGAATATCAAATACCTCACTGCCAAAATACCCTTCGATATAATCAAAAGTAACCAAATCAAAAATTAAAAATGCATCGTCAAATTTAACTCGGGTCCCATCCGATAGTCGTGCATCATAAATAATGGTGATGATATTATCCTCACTGATCAACACCCAGTCCTCTACTGAAGTAAATTCAGAATTGTATTCATTGGGGAGCGATCCGGTATATGGAATTGTGAGGTCCATTTCAAAAATATTTCCGTCTTTTGAAAGTTGAGGAATGGTTAATTTGACATCAATATCTTCTGCAAACTCGGACGTAAATCCTACACTGAATTTTGAATTGCCAAATATCGCCCTGTCTACACGTTGATCACTGGCGAACGGAATCGGAACAGTAAACGATGTATCTTCCAATTGAACTCCAAAAAAAGGAACCGGAGGAAAGATTTCCGCCACGGGTTGGCGTACAACATCACCATTATATATCAATGTCACCCGATCATCCTGATCCACTCGAATGGATACATTCTCCGGAGCATTTTCGCCAGTAAAATCGCTTACTTCGAATTCTGTATTCACCAACGGAACCGCCAATTCGACCTCTTCTTCTGCACGTTCGATATCATTCAAATCCCGATAATCGGAACACGACAGAACCAAGAAGAATAAAAGCAAAAGAGATACGATTTTAGAAGTATTTAGATTTTGCATGTGAACGATCATTTATCTTTTCATCTAACGTTTGGGTACTACTTGGGACAGCTCTTAAAAAAGCATAAATCAAATCGATATATCTACGCCGACAATTTCCAGACTTAGTCCAATTCGAAAACATCTCCTTCGGCAGGAATTTCTATATCCTTGAATCCTTTCTCCATCAAGAATCTTTTGAATTTTTCTTGTCGCTCCAATTCACCATGCACCAAAAACAGCTTTTTCAACGATTTTTGATTTTTGATAAAATCATACATTTCATTTCTGTCTCCATGGGCAGAAAAAGAATCCATCACCCGAACATCGGCTCGCACCATTTTGTATTCACCAAAAAGCTTGATCGCTTCGATTCCATTTCTCAACATTCCCCCAGGTGTATCTGGAGAACAATACCCTACTATCAAGAATGTATTTTTTGGATGATCGATGTTGTTAAACAAATGATGTTTCACTCGACCTGCATTCATCATTCCAGAGGAGCTAATAATTATACATGGTTCCTGGCTTTCATTCAACGCTTTCGATTCGTTTACTTCCCGGATGTAATTCAAATCATTAAACCCAAACGGGTTATCATCGATCAGGAGATATTCGTTTAGTTCATTGTCAAAACATTCCGGATGTTGCCCAAAAATCATCGTGGCATTTACGGCCAACGGACTATCCACATAGACCGGAATCTTGGGTAGAATCCCCGCCGTTTCCAATTTATCCAACATGTAAACAATCTCCTGTGTCCGTCCCACACTAAAGGCAGGGATAATCAATTTCCCCCTTTTCTCAATACACGTTTCCTGAAGCACTTCAAGAAACTCTTCCGATTGTTCGGGTGGCAGCTGGTGGTCTTTGTCACCATATGTAGATTCGCATATCAGATATTCCACCTCTGGCATTTGTCTTGGACTGCGTAGAATTGGGCGATTTGGCCGACCTATATCACCCGTAAATCCAAACGTACGTTCCACTCCATTTTCGTTAATCTTAAGCGCCACACTTGAACTGCCAAGAATATGTCCTGCGTCTCTAAACATAATCGAAACATTTTCATGAATCTGATGCCACCGGTTGTAATTGTACCCAATAAAGAGATTCATCGTCGGCGGAATGATATCACTGGTGTACAATGGCTTTCGCAATTTTTTGCGATCTTTCCGACGCTTCTTCATGATTCGTTTATTGTGCCATTCCACATCTCTTTCCTGAATTTTGGCACTGTCCAGAAGCATTATCGAACAAAGACTACGCGTAGCATGCGTACAGTGGATATTTCCGTTGAACCCGTCTTTTACCAATTTTGGTACTCTTCCCGTATGATCAATATGGGCATGAGACAAAATCAGACAATCTATCTCTGCCGGATCAAAATGCCAGGTATTGTTGAGGTCCCAAATGTGTCTTCCTTTCCCCTGAAACAATCCACAATCCAACAAAATCTTATACCCATCATCAAGGGTGATCAAATGACTGCTTCCGGTAACAAATTGGGCAGCCCCACAAAACTTCACTTGCATCTACTTATAATTTAGTACGATACGGCAAGATAGTAATTATTGAGTAAGGATTGTTCATCGATGGTGAATAGCGCAAGCCAATTGGTTTTTGAGGGAGTGAGTAAATTGAAAAAGAGGGGCTGCGTCGGTGTCGTTGGTACTGCTTACATCGAGGGCTGTTACGGGAGTATTGGTATTGGTTCCTACTGGTCCTTGTGCTAAAATAGTAGACATACTTTTTTGAACACTCTCACACATATTTGAGATAGTCTCTAAGAATCCGAATAAAGGCCTAATTTGAAATAAAATTCATTATATCCAGTGCCTTCCCCCCATAAACACTCCCCTCAGCCTCAGCAATCGCTTCGAGCCTTTGTAAGCAATCCCCTCTCTCCAACCGAATACAAACCAACACTCCATACCACGCCGCATCATCCATAAATTGACCTTCTTGAATACTACCCAAAATCGGCTCCGCCAATACATACTTCCCTATTTCCAAATATGCCATCGCCAAATAAAATGACTCCGCATCCGTACGATTTTCTTTCTCACTCCATGCATCAATAACCAATTGAAAATCCCGCTGTTCAAATAATTGAAAGATGGATGGAGCGTCACTTGCTCCTTTTGTCAATGGGTCGATAATATTTGGATAAGTGGTATAGAATTGCGCATAAACTTCTTCGGACTGAAGTGGTGTTGTATGCTCGGAAAGTAGAAATTGAACCAGAAAGGCCAACAATGCGGCTAGCAATAGGACCGCTACAATAATCCGGATGTTTGGTTTCTTAGAGATATTTGATTCCAGCTTCTGCAGCCGCTTCTTCATTTGGGCAGCATCATGATTGCCTAGCGCCTCAATGATGGCGGTCTCTTCTTCTACCATTTGCTTGAAATCGACATCCTCCATCCGAGCATTGAAATACTCTACATCCGCTTGCTCCGTCAATGCATTCCGAAAATACAGGTCTACTATTTCTCGATCTCTATCCGACATTGCTCGTGTTTTTTATGATCTCTTTCAGCTTTTTGAGACATCGGGATTTAGCCGCTTTCACCGTGTTTTCATTTTTTAAAGAAAGAGTGTGCATAATGGCATCAATGGAATATTGTCGATAGTAATACAAGGTCAAAATCTCTCTGCAAGAATCACCTAATTTTCTTAACGATTGTTGAAGGTTTAGATGCATTGTACTGGATTCCTTATTTTCTATTGTTTCCATTCCATTCTGTTCCGTCTTGCGTTGCTGTTTTTTCGAAGCGTTGATCAGTTTATACTTGCCAATGGCGAATAGATATGTCTTTACACTGCTTTGCCTCTTTTCTACCCGATCGTTCTGCAAGTTTTGGTACAAGGCTATTACCGTCTCCTGAAACACATCGATCACCTCATCATCCGGTAAGTTGTACGACTTGGCAAAATTGATAAATGCCTTACGATACTCTTTGTAGACAGCATCAATCGCATGATCCGCATTTGACCGAAATGCTCGCCTCAATTCTTCTATATCGGTAACAACTTTACTCATTTATCAACCCGAAATGCGAATAGTTAACACGTTTCATTAAAAAATCTTTGTTTTATGCCAGAAAAAGTCAACCATCTATGTTAACTTTTTCCCTCGCAACAAGATAATCTAAAGTAGTATATAATTTTGGTATCGTAGATGCCGAATAAAGTCAATTAATTAATTATACTTTGGTACATTTTATATTTAGTAGTACATGATGTTGACAATTAACCGCAACGTTCACCAGGAATTCGCTCAGGTCGCCAGAATAAAAGTCTTCGGCCCTTCGAACTTGACCTACTCAGCGCACTCCATTTCACCTTTCTTACTATCATGGCATAGTGGATAGGTATACTCGCTATGGTTAACATTATATTTTCTAAAAGATACTTGGGCTCACTTCGAAATTTTTAAAAAGAGAAAAACCGTATGAACAAATTCCTGGCAAGCATTTATCCATTTATTATTTGTGTTATTGCATTGAGTTCGCTGCCTGCACAAGGTCAAAACAACCCAACACCGGAAGATCAAATTACTCTGCTCGAAGAACAATATGAGACTGCTGATTCAGAGTCTACCCTATTTGAAATTGACAAACTGCTACAATCCGAAAACGACCTGGATTCCATAGACTTAGCCAAACTTTATTTATTAAAAGGAAAAGTCTTTGATAAAAAAGATCAATTGCAATATTCCAATCAAAGTTTGCAGAATGCCTATGCTTATCTACCGGCGAAAGATACGCTTTCGCAACTGGCAGGGAATATTCTTTATCTGAGAGGTTTTATTCTCCATGATCTAAGACAAGGTGATGAAGCAGTGCACGTATTGCAAAAATGCCTGGAAATACGAAAAAAGTATGCCGAACAAAACCCAACTGCTTTAGCCAACACCTACTACCATCTTGCCAGAGCCTACACCCGCAGGGTGACCACCTATGAAAAAACGGTAATCTATGCCGATAGTGCCATTCAATTGTACGAGACGATCGAAAATCCCCCTTCCGAATGGATGCGAACGCATATGATCAAAGGATTGGCACAAGATGGAATGAATGAGCTAAGGGCTTCGTTAAAAAGCTATAGGAAAGCCCAGGAACTTGCCGCACGATTTCCAAATGATCTAAAGGCATTGACCAATCTTTATCTCAATTTAGGAAATTACTACATCCGAATCGATGATGACGTCTTGTCCGAATTGAATTACAACAAAGCCCTTAATATATCTCTGGAAGTCAATGGCGAAAAACATTTCAAAACCAATTCCATTCGCGGTAATCTGGCAACGGTTAAAAGCAACCTTAAGAAATTTGATGAGGCGCTGAAAATATCAAAGGAGATATTGGCTACAAATATTTCTCTCTATGGTGAATTGGACGAAGACGTAGCGTTTAGTTATAATAATCTGGCCAACATCTATTCTACCATGGAAGAAGATGAAACCGCCCTTACCTATTTCAAAAAAGCGGAAGCCATATATCAACAAGTTCTGGAACCCATAAGCTTTGATATGGCCGTCAATTATTTACAATTGGGAGAATCATACAACCGGATCAAGAAATACGAGGAGGCCCTTGATTGCTATGATAAAACATTAAACATTGTGGAGCAAATCCTGGGTCCGGATCACATTTTAAATGCCGCTTGCCATTATTATAAAGCCAGCGTACTTACCAATGTTGGAAAGTATGAAGAAGCGTTGGAAGGATATGAAATCACAAAACGAAAATTGGGTTACAAAGACGATGACTGGTCCCTGGTCAAATCCAAATCAAAGGCCGCCGATCTTTTTTTCAGCATTGCCCAGAACTATAGCTATTGGCATGAAGCAAGTGGTGAAAAAAAATATTTAGACTTGGCAAAAGACAATAATGATAAGGCCCTCGACCTCATGTGGACCGCTAGAAATGAGTTTGAATCCAAAGAGTCAGGAGACTTATTAATGAGTAAATACCGACGATCTTTTCAAAATACGTTATTGACCCTGATGCAACTTGATGTAAGCGTAAATGAGGAGTTGGCCAACGATATGTTTTCACTGATTGATGCTGTAAAAAGCAATCAACTCAAAGATGCCATCCTTACAAAAAAAGCGATCCATTTTGATCATGTACCAAAAGAAATCAAAGACAAAGAATCCGATATCAATGCTCAAATTTACTACATAGAAAATGAGTTGAATACCGTCTTAAGAGAGAAAGCGGATTCGGTAAAACACATTGCGCAATTGGAGACAGATCTTTCCAAGGCAAAACTTAGGCATAATGAACTGATGAAATCCATCTCACTCAATCATTCTTCTTACTTCAATCTGAAATACGACCAACAGAATGCTACGATGCAAATGGTGCAGAAAGAGTTGCTGCAAGAAAATGAAATGCTCATTAACTATTTCATCGACCGCAACTATCTATTTGCCATCGGTGTCTATAGAAATGGATATGTCACAGATAGCTTGAGTATTGAACCAGAATTCAACGCGGAATTGAGCCAATATTTAGACGTTTTAAAATTCGGGAATCAAAGCGATTTCTCTGAGCAAGCACGCTATTTGTATTCAAGCTTGCTTGGAAATCTAATTGATAAAATCGAAACTCCCATTGAAGGCTTAATTATAATCCCCGAAGGCAAATTGTGTTTTTTACCATTCGAGGCATTAATGATTGACGACCGTACTTTTGTCAACGAAAAGTATCATATTCGGTATGGCTATTCTGCGAAGATTTTACTGCAACAACGGAATCACTCTGAAGCACAGGAACAACGCATTTTGGCCATTGCTCCTGAATATGAAAACGCGAATCCACATCCGGAAGACGAATACTTCACCGTTTTGGTTAGATCCGGTGAATATGCTTTACCCGGCAGTTTGAAAGAAGTCCAAAATATTAATAGCATTTTGCCGACGACATTACTTACCAAAGAAGATGCAACAGAATCTCACTTCAAATCCAAAGCCCCGAATCATAAAGTCCTTCATCTATCCATGCATGGACTAGTGGACGAAAAATATCCATTAGATTCCCGTTTGATTTTTGGTTCGAGTGAAGATGCAGAGGATGGTTTGTTGCATGCTTATGAATTATACAGTATGAACTTGAACGCTGATTTAGCCGTATTGTCTGCATGTAGCACGGGAGAAGGGAAATTGGAAATTGGAGAAGGGGTACAAAGCTTGAATAGAGCGTTTACCTTTGCCGGTGTCAATTCTACGGTCATGTCTTTATGGAAGGTACCGGATGCCTCAACAGAAATTATCATGTCCGCCTTTTATGAGAATCTCAAAGATGGCATGACCAAAGGCAAAGCGTTGCAAAAAGCGAAAAAAACATATCTAGAGAATGAGGTGATTCCTGAACGAAGGCATCCTAATTATTGGGCAGGGTTTATTCTAGCAGGAAGCGATGATCCAATTGAATTTACCAGTGAACTCAATTTTTATTATCTCCTAATACCAGCTTTGCTCATTGGATTTTTCTTCTTTTTTAAAAAAAATAAACCGATCCGTTAACCTATTTAAATGAGGATTGATAAAAGCATGAAACAAATTCTCAAACAACATGCAATCCTTATTATCCAGGAGGTTCGAGGACAAGCTAAAATGCAGTTCAGACGAAATAGGAAGCCATCATAAATTCATTGTAAGGGAGAAGGGTAAAATCTATTTTTATCAGCAAAGTGAGATCGAACGATGTGAAGCCCATAGCAATTACACCAAAATAGTTTTCAAATCAGGAAAGTCCAAATGGGTCTCAAAATGTTTGAAAGCCGTTGCTTCTGAACTATCACTAGTTCTTTTTATACGAATTCATGCGAAACATCTGGTCAATCGAGAAGCAATTTCCCATATCGCATGCTCCCCCTCAAAACTGGTCCATCTGGTAAATGGCAATACAATTCCCATCGCACGATCAAAATACCAATACGTAAAAGATCAAATTCAAAAGTCAATCTTAACGGAATGTTAGACCGACTCATCCATTTTATAAAACCATTTTTCATGAAAAAATTATTCTTCTTTTTATCAATAGTACTATCCACCGGCGTATTAGCACAATCCGTAGGAATAAACTCAACCGGTGCAAGTCCCGATAATAGTGCTATGCTAGACGTAAAATCAACATCCAAAGGAATGCTCGTGCCCCGAATGACTTCCAATCAACGCACCAATATTTCTAATCCTGCAGATGGATTACTCGTCTATGACACCGAAACCCAATCGTTTTGGTATCGAAGTAATACGGGCTGGATCGATTTAAATAAAAAGTCTATTGCCGATGAAGACAACGATACACACATAGAAGTCGAACAATCCGAAGATGAGGATATCATCCGATTCCGCGCAGGAGGAAAAGAAATTCTAACCCTGCAAAGAAAGGGTTCGGACGACTATCTCATTGAACCCGGTGTACTGAATACGATGTATGGAAACGGTGCAGGTGAAAATAACCTGGCGCTGCAAAACGGTCAGGGCTTATCCAATACCTTTATCGGAGTAAGAGCAGGACGTGACAACTCAGAAGGTGCCGAAAATACAGTGCTTGGCCATGATGCAGGACAAGAATTGGATGCTGGAAGTAAGAATGTCTATATCGGCAAAGAAGCTGGAAGATCCAATGTGAATGGAAACAGCAATGTATTTATAGGATACAATGCCGGATCTAATGAAGGTTCAAGCAATAGACTGTTCATAGATAATTCCAATACAGAGCATCCATTACTCTATGGAGAATTTGATAATGATTTATTACGTATAAATGGAACGTTGGAGTCCAGAGGAAAGACATCAAGTAATCGTCTGCTGATCAATCCGTCCAACACGAGTCAAGGTGGAGATGCTTCTATTTTCCTGAGCGAAGATCATGATGGCACCTATGGTATGTATTGGGAATACGATGGAGGACTCAATAAAATGAGGCTCTTCGGTAAATCTGAAGATGACGTTTTCGGGCCACATTTATCCATTAATCGAAATGATGGGTTGATTGAAATTGCAAATGCCTATACCTTACCGCTGGTAGACGGAAATGCAAATCAGGTATTATCAACGGATGGTGCGGGAAATGCTTCATGGAGTGATGCTCCCGGATCGAAATGGCAAGATGGACCTGATGATGCCGTATTCTATACGAATGGAAGTGTAGGAATTGGCACCACGGTTCCTAATTTTCCTCTTTCGGCCTATTCCAACTTTAGTACTGCCAGGATCTCTTCGATTGGACTTTCATCTGCCAACAAAATTGCTCTGGATATTTCATGTGTAAATTCAAGTTTTGTAACGGCTCCTGATTCCATCATAGGAATACGAACGACAGCAGGCGGCTCCACAGGTACGAATATTGCCTTGCTCTCTGAAGTAAATAACAATGTGGACCTTGCCGCCAAATTTGATGGAAAGGTGGAATTGGCAAACAGCAACTCTACTTCCAATCAAGTTCTCATTAGTCCCTCGAATGCTTCATTTAACGGTTCTTCATCTTTATTTTTTGCAGAAGACAATGACGGCACCTATGGTATGTATTGGGAATACAATGGAGGGATAAACAAGATGCGACTCTTTGGATGGGATGATGGAGAAATCAATGGTCCACACTTGTCTGTCAACAGAGATGACGGGGTCATTGAGTTTGGTGATAATGACTTTATTTTCAATCCCGATGTAAATGGCGATAGCAGATTCACGACCGACGAATTGCAAATTCGAGGTGGTTCGGATCTCTCCGAATATTTTGATATTAACAGTGAAGCCAAACCGGGAATGATCGTGGCTATTGATCCAACCTCAGAAGGAGGTCTACAACTTTCATCCGAAGCCAATTCAAAATTAGTCGTTGGTGTAATCAGTGGTGCCAATGGTATCGAAACCGGTATGATGATGGGCCAGGTGGGTAGCATTGCAGATGGTGATACTCCAGTGGCCCTGGCTGGAAGAGTCTACGTGCGGGTAAATACTGAAAATGGACTAATCCAACCCGGTGATTTTATCACGTCGTCTTCCATTCCTGGTGAAGGAATGCGAGTAAAGAATATACCACAATCGCAAGGGGCAATCATAGGAAAAGCGATGACTTATCCAGATTCGAACGGCTTTGTATTGGTATTGGTAAATCTTCAATAATCCAAGATCATGACAATTAAAAATATAGTTTCCAGCTGTATGGCGATCTTGATGTGTAGCATCTTACTTTCGTTGAGTAACGAAAAAAAGAAGACATTTAAAGTTGTTATCCTATCCTCTACGAATGAGATTATTTGGCCTCTTTGTGAAGAGAACAATATCTATGAAGTAGATGTACTATCCGATCTTGAAGATCAAGTATCCATTACCGTTTCTCCCGCTTATTTGAAGTATATGGATGCCAAATATCTTTGCATTTATGAAAAAAAGGATGATCAATCTGTAGAGGTACGACGCGAGCGATTGTATAAAAAGAAACACCAACAGCACGCACCTTTCACCAATAAGAAAAGTGATCCTGAACTTGCAGCTGCTCGATCCGATTGGTACAATCGAAGACGGGGAAAACCCAAATCGCATGAAATTGCACAAGCCCGAAAAAGATTTAATTCCACTCACAAAACTGCTGACACCCGCGATGGAATAATATCTTCCTGGCAGGAATTGGGGCCTGATAATATTGGTGGTCGCACCCGAGCCATCGGCATCTTATCAGACCCCAATAAAATCATAGCCGCAACTGCAGGAGGTGGCTTACTGACAGGTACTTTTTCCAACAGCCAATGGAATTGGACACCGATTAATGATTTTGCCGAAAATCCTGCCTTTTCAAGTATTGCAGTTTATCACAGGTCTCCGGATATTGTCTATGCAGCAACTGGAGAGTTTTTTGCAAAATGTCAGGGTTTTGATTGTGGAGATGGATTACCGGGAAATGGGATCTATAAAAGTGAAGATGGAGGCAATACATTTTTCAAACTTCCCAATCCAACAGGAAGTAACATGTATTGGATTACTGAAATTGCTGTTGATCCAAATGATCCGGATAAATTATACGCCCTTGAAGTAAGTATGGACCAAGATGGGAATGTAGGTACTGATCATCGCATCCATCGATCTACTGATGGGGGGAATACCTGGCTCCCTCCAGTCACTTCCTATACCGTCCCTATCACCAATGTAAGTTTTGACTTGAATCAGGTTTATGATCTAAAGATTGATCCAAGTGATTCGGATCGAATACTGGTAAGTCAAGCTACAGTTCCATGGAATAATGGATCCATGAATATTTTACTTTCCACAGATGGAGGAGCAACATTTGTACGAAGATTCTCAGCAAATGGGGGTAGAGCAGAGTTGGCATACAGCTCCTCGGGTGACACTGTGTACGCAAGTGTAAATGCCCCAGGAGGTGGTACAGTATATCGATCTACGAACAGCGGTACAAATTGGTCCCTATGGAATGCAGATAACTATATATGCTCTCCAACCAGTGCCAACAATTGTCCCGGAAACTACAGTCATCCGATATGGGTGGACCCATTAGATGCCAATCGTGTAATTGTAGGCGGTGTAGATCTATTCATGTATGAGAATGGTCAACCCATCCAACAATTAACCGACTGGCGAGATTATCACAACGGAAATGACAGCGACGGGGACGGAAATGTTGCCAATTCACTCCATGCTGATCATCACTATATCATAGAGGCCATAGATTATTCCGCCTCCAATCGAAGGGTGTTTTTTGCTAATGACGGAGGAGTTGGGTTGACGAATAACATTACTACAGTTGGAATGAACAGCGGTTGGACACTTATGAATGACAATGGCTTTAGTGCTACTCAATTTTATACTGGTTCTGCCCATACCGATGTAGTCATTGGTGGCACTCAGGACAATGCCCCCATATTCACCAATAGTACCCAAGCCAATTTAAATTGGATACAGGAGCATACCGGAGATGGAGCATATTCTGTAATTCGTCCGTCCAATAAAAATCATTTTTATACGAGCACACAATTAGGAAGATTGAGAAAGACGCTCACCGGATCAAATACTTCTGTAGTAGCTAATTTTAATTGGAACTGCCCTACACCACCAGTTTCATGCTGTTCGGGTTGTACAGCCGGTGGCGACTTCCTCGCGAGCGATAGTCCAGACTTTATTGCTCCCTTTATGTTGGATCCGAATGATGAAAACAGTCTTTATTTTGGGGGTGCACAATTGTGGGTAAACAGTAGTTGTTGGAGCCCTTCTATCAATTCATTTGCTGCAATAAAAACGGGAGTTACGGGAAATCCTGATATTTCCTGTATTGACATCTCCAAAGATGATTCCAACAACATCTGGGTGGGATACAACAATGGAAGGTTGGAGCGAACTACAAATGGTGGTACCAGTTGGTCTGGAGACATTAGTCCACCGGAAAACATCCAAATCGACTTCGTAACCGATATTGCGGTTCATCCTCATGACGATGATATTGTAGCTATAAGTTATGGCGGATACAATACCCAAAATTTGTGGGTTTCTTTTAATGCAAATAGCGCAAATCCAATTTGGAATAATATCAGTCCACCTTCTGGTATACAAATCAATGCCGTAAAATGGCACCCATCCGATGCCTATCAATCCTTCCTTTATTTAGGTACTGATTTTGGAGTTTTGGCTTCAGAGGACAATGGAGACAATTGGTCATTGGATCCGCTTTACACAAATAGTGAAGGCCCTGTAAATGTAGAAGTATCCGACCTATTCTGGCAGACCAGTTCTTTAGGTGAAGTTGCCATCTTATTTGCTGCTACTCACGGTCGTGGCATGTGGAAATCCAACACCTTGATCAAACAAGCCATTTACGTGGATAAAAATCATACAGGTATCGAAGACGGATCAATTGATTTTCCATTCAACACGGTTCAAGAAGCGGTGAATGCTGCCGATACGTGGGATCAGATTATCATCCTTACAAGCGGATCACATCAAGGTACATCTAGTTTTTTGATCGATAAGAAAATTGAGATTTTATTGGGCCCACAAAGTACTGGAGTTATTATTGAATAGTAAACTATTGCACAGAACTAAAATGATGGTCGTAGAAGCCATTTTACCATGGGAAAGATGGCTTCATTATTTTGAAAGCAATTCTTTTGGCTTTGAAGCCGTTTAAAAAGGTATGTTAAAATGATTTGTAAGTGCTTGATTTTCAAATTGAAGCTCTTTTTGAAATTCATAGCAGTAGCTCGCGTAGAGCTTTAGCTCCTAGCAAAAAAAAGCT
>JBCCVV010000040.1:0-36271 GCA_039194925.1 Bacteroidota bacterium | reverse complement strand
TAAGTTTTAAAAACTTAACATAGAATATTTGGTTACAATGTTAAGCCAATATTAACTTAGCGTATAATTAATATTAACACGTTAAAATTTAAAAAATGAGTAGTATAAAAAAGATCTCAAAACAAATTAAAGCAAAGAAATCAGAGTTAAAGAGTCTATCAAGCAAACTCAAAAAGGCCAAAAAATTAGCGGCAGCAAAGGCGAATGCAAAGGCAAAAGCGAAGAAAAAAGCGGCAGCGAAAAAATCGGCTAAAATCAAATCCATATCTAAAAAATCAAACAACAAAAAGTCTAAAAAAAGAGCTTAGACTTAGTTTATTTCAGTGTGAGAAGAGAATGATTGTAATGTCGTTCTCTTTTTTTAATTGATCTGGTCGTCCGTTGCTTTTCCCTTATGAACCCGTCCCGAATCCTTCCCAAAGTCTCCCATTAACACTATACGCCCTATTACTTAACCAAAGCGTAATTATTCGCTAACCGTTTCCGTACATTACCTCATTATCATTGTGGTTAGTTATTAAAGATTATTTTAATATGTATCTCAATGAAAAAGAAGAGAAAACTAGACATATGTATTTTAAGTGATCTCCACTTGGGTACGTATGGATGTCACGCCATCGAATTACTGCAGTACCTCACATCGGTCAAACCAGAACTATTAATCCTTAATGGTGATATCATCGATATCTGGAATTTCAGAAAGAAATACTTTCCGGCGACTCATATGAAGGTTATTCGACATTTCATCAAACTTATAGAAAAGGGTGTCAAGGTGGTCTACATCACGGGTAATCATGACGATACGCTGAGAAAATACTCCGATTGCGGCATCGGTAACTTTCTTCTAACAGACAAGTATATTTTTGAAAGAGATGGCAAATCTCATTGGGCCTTTCATGGTGATGTGTTTGATCATATGACCAAAGGAAGAGCCCGATTCATAGCCAAGCTGGGTGGCAAGGGTTACGACCTGCTTATCCTGTTCAATAGATGGCTAAATAAATTGTTGGTCGCACTCGGAATGGAACGCATGAGTCTTTCCAAAAAAGTAAAGGATAGTGTCAAAGGAGCCATAAAATTTATTAGCAACTTCGAAAAAATAGCTACGAATCTCGCTATTGATCAAAAATTCGATTATGTGATTTGCGGTCATATCCATCAGCCCAAAATAAAGACCATTTCGAATGAAGAGGGGACCACTGTATATCTGAATAGTGGAGATTGGGTGGAAAACTTAACTGCACTGGAGTATGTGGATGGAGAATGGTCTATTTACAGACACGACATCAAAAAATATCAGACCACAGAACTCAATTTCAATCAAGTTGAGTTGTCCGAATTCAGTCTGAAAAATGAATTGGAAAACATTCTAAATTTATTAAATGAAAATCCTTTACGCCATACAAGCGACGGGAAACGGGCACATCAGCAGAGCCGGTCAACTCATTCCCTATCTCCAAAAATATGGTCAAGTAGATACGATTCTCAGTGGAAGCAATGCTACTTTAAAAGCAGAGTTTCCTGTAACCTACACCAGCCAAGGGTTAAGCCTCTTTTATAGAAAATGTGGCGGACTGCACTATGGTAAGATGTTCGTCAAAAACAGCATCCTCAAAGCAAAAAAAGATGCAGCCTCTCTTCCGGTGGAAAAATATGACTTGATCATCAATGATTTTGACTATATCACCGCCCTTGCCTGCAAAACCAAAAAGGTACGATCGATCCAATTTGGGCATCAGGCAAGCTTTATGAGTGCAAAGACTCCACGACCCTATACCCAAAGTCTCATTGGTGAATTTATATTGAAAAATTATGCAAAGGCTAATCATTATGTGGGGTTACATTTTGATCGTTATGATACGCACATTTTTCCTCCTGTAATTAAAGATCGTATACGCAACTGCCAACCGCAAGACCTTGGACACATAACGGTCTATCTTCCATCTTATGAGAAAGAGTGCCTGCGAAAGCACTTTTTGGAACTGAAGGATGTAAAGTTTCAATACTTCACCCACGATGTAAATACACCGATGGTTGAAAAAAATATTGAGTACTTCCCCATTAGTAATGAAGGCTTTACCAATAGCCTTATCAATTGCCACGGTATCGTCACCGGCGGAGGGTTCGAAACTCCTGCCGAAGCACTTTTCCTAAAGAAAAAATTGATGAGTATCCCTATCCGAAATCACTACGAACAAAACTGTAACTCGGCAGCCCTGGCAAAACTGGGAATCACCGTTCTTCCTGATATCGACCCACTATCCTGGACGGAGCAACTCAAAACATGGTTGGCCACTCCTGCAATTGAATTCGAACAGCAGGCCAATAATATTGAAGCTACCTTGGAGCATATCATTCAGCTCAATGAAGCCTGATTGCATGCATTCAGCAATTGGAGTGCTTTTCAGAAACAACAATTAATGTTAAAACCAAAAACCGTAAGTCTCTCTTGATGTTAGAGTGTATTTAATACTATTGTATGAAAACACTTCGACTGCTTTTAGGAGACCAGCTCAATCTTTCTCATTCCTGGTTTTCGACTGATGATCATGATACGATTTATGTGCTCATGGAAATGAGACAAGAAACCGATTATGTGAATCATCACATTCAAAAAGTAGTTGCCTTTTTTGCGTCCATGAGAGCCATGGCTGGCACCTTGCGCAAATCGGGCAAAGAAGTAATTTATTTACAACTTGATGATCCGAAAAATCAACAGAATTTAGTCCAAAATCTGGAATGGATCATTGAAGAAAATGAAGTACAAAAATTTGAATATCAATTGCCGGATGAATATCGACTGGACCAGCAATTAAAAGACTTTTGCAGCAATCTTTCCATTCTCTCCCAAGCATACGACACGGAGCATTTCCTCACCAGCAGAACGGATTTGGAAGAATTTTTCACAGGTAAGAAAACTTATCTCATGGAGTCCTTTTATCGTCAGATGCGAAAAAAATACGACATCATGATGGATGGTGATCAGCCCGTAACCGGCAAATGGAATTATGACGCAGACAATAGAAAAAAGATGCCGAAAAACCATGTTCCACCATCACCCTATTTGCTGGATCATGATGTGAGTGACATTGTAACAATGATCGAAAAAGCGGGTATTCAAACCATAGGAACCATTGATGCCAACCATTTCATCTGGCCCGTTAATTTGGAGGAAGCAGAACAAGTATTGGAGTATTTTACCTGTAATTTATTACAATACTTTGGTGATTTTCAAGATGCAATGACTCCTCAATATTGGTCCATTTACCACAGTCGAATCTCTTTTTCACTAAATGCAAAAATCATCAGTCCGTTGCAGGTAGTCCATAAAGTTATTGATACCTGGCATAAAAATGAAGACTTCATTTCCATTTCTCAGGTCGAAGGATTTATTCGTCAAATCATAGGTTGGAGGGAATACATGAGGGGAATCTATTGGGTCAAAATGCCTGAATTTGCTTCCTTGAATTATTTTGATCATTCACGCAAACTGCCGTCATGGTTTTGGAATGGCAATACAAAGATGAAATGTCTGAGTCATTCCATCAAACAATCCTTGAATTACGCGTACGCGCATCACATACAGCGCTTGATGGTTACGGGAAATTTTGCATTGTTGGCAGGAATAGATCCAGATGAAGTTGACGAATGGTATTTGGGAATTTATATTGATGCTATAGAATGGGTTGAAATTACCAATACACGAGGCATGAGTCAATTTGCAGATGGAGGCATCGTTGGTACAAAACCCTATGTCTCTTCCGCCAACTACATTGACAAAATGAGTCATTATTGCAAAGATTGTTATTATGACAAAAAGATAAAGACGGGACCAAAGGCTTGTCCATTCAATAGTTTGTACTGGGACTTCTATGATCGACATGCTGAAAAACTCGCTAAAAACCCTAGAATAGGCATGGCCTATCGCACCTGGGCTAAAATGGATAATCAAAAGAAAGATGATCTTCTCAAACAAGCCAAATTGTACCTAGAGGATATTGAAAATCTTTAGTGAATTTCTACCTAACTCGATAGATAGTCCTTGATTATGGTTAAAGAAGCTTGTAAGACTTCACAACTCTTAGCCACGGATTGTTGATCTGGGCTAGGAATTGAAAAAATCTAATTTTGCCGGTATTTTTGACAATAATGATGACAAAATTAATTCGAAGCTATTTCAGTAATTGATTCCCTGCATGGATGTAATTCTACTAATAAATCAATTTCCGTAAAGTAAGCCCCGCTCCATGAGATGAAATAGTATGAGCGTCATTTTCAAATTGAGCTATCCTTCTCGAGGTATTCGAATAAACCATTATTCCCAATTGCCAATTCGTGCCAATGCTGCGAGTAACCGTTAGATTGACTTGACCTTGCCATCGACCAAAATCGGAATAGGTATTGATCTCCGAGATTTGTTTTACTTGATCCATCTCGTCGAATAAACTGCCATTCGTGATGGTGTTAAGACCATAATGAAGCTGAAGAGATGGTGAAACAACCCATTGGTCCGAAAAACGAATGATATATCCTGCACCTACAATTAAATTAACAAACTGATACGAGTTGTAAAGAGAATAGCTCGTATTCGTAACCCGATTCACTTGATTATCCAAACCATGGAGAATTGCCTGTTCTTCTTTTTCGAAAGTATAATGTGTATTGTGCGATGTAAAAGAAAGTCCAGTAAAAATATCCCAGTTATGCGTATACATATGTCCTAAAATACCTATACCAATTGATTCCAAAGGCCTCTCATTGTCCAATCGGTTAGCCGTAAAATCAGATTTTCCAAATTCATGTGTGGGATGGCCATATGTACTGAAGACTGTAAGTCCAAATTTGGATGAGATATTATCTTGAAATGATAACAATTGAATTGCGGGATCGGAGATGTGTTTTTTAGAAAAGGATAAAGAGAAAGGGAGTTGATGCAGACATGCAAAAGTTATCAACCGATCTTTTGCTTCCAAAACCTTAAGCTCGTCATTTGGTATCAGTTGGATTTCAACTTCATTTGGCTTTTCAAGATCCTTATCGATTGTAATACTTTCGTTGTCAGTTTTGACAAATACTTTTGAAAATGAAGTGACTTCATCTTTTATTGTTTCGTTTGTCACTTTATTATCTCGTGCGGAAGTATTATCACGTTCTTCTGTACTTGATTCATTCCCAATCGTTAAAGAAGTTGGATCAGATCGATTGAGGATCACTGTTTTATTTTCCTCTTTATTGTCGTCAATCTGATCGAAACCCAAAACAATGTTTTCAGATGCATTAAGCTTTGAGCTCTTTTCACTGCTCCTTTTCAATTCTACTTTTTCTACAACCTGGGCATTATGTACAGCTTCTTCTCTAGATTCCTCCACCAGGTTATGCTCTATCTTCGAAGCTTTAGTAGTTAAATAAATAGCACTTCCCATTCCTAAAATCACTACTCCAAGATAGGTCCACCAGAAAATGCCTTGTCGCTTTTGTTTGTTTTTGGGTACATCAATCCCCTGCCACAGTCTTTCTTCATCAAAATCCTGTGGTAGTTGATTTAGCTCATCACGTATATTTTCATTTCTCATTTTTGGTCAGTTATAGTATTCATTAATTCCCCTGGTGTCGTTTTCCCATTCATTGATTAAAACCCTCAGCTTCTGTTTAGCCCTCATCAAATACGTGCGACTACTGCTTTCTGCAATTTCCAACATTTGTGCGATTTCCTTGTGCGAATATCCCTCGATCTCGTACAGATTAAAAATCACACGCATCTGATCAGGCAGTTGATTCATTTGATTTACGATATCTTCGGCATTTAAAATATCAAGGGGCGACATTGAGTGTGCTTCTACAAATAAATTATCACAAATTTCATCGAACTGAATTTTTCTGTGCCTCAGAAGTCCTAATGCCTCATTAATAAAAATCCTGGTAGCCCAAGCCGTAAACTTTCCTTTTTTAGGATCAAATCGATCAATCTTATGAAATAGAATACTAAAACCCATCTGCAAACAATCCTCAGCATCTTCACGATTCTTCACAATACGCAACACGGTGTTAAACATCCTCAAAACCAACGTATCATACAACTCCCTTTGAGCTACAGCATCACACTGTCGCACACGCTTCAAAAGCTCCTCTATGTTCGAATTCCGTTCGTTGATTTTCGTCATCTAAATTTCATCAAAATCGCTAATCCATAGTATCCGTATTAAGTATATTACTTCTATTCGTTTTCCCAACTTTCTATTTCCTCGACTCCAGAAAGCATAAGTCCCCAAAAACTCTCAGTGCTCCTCCGTGACATCTCTGTGCTTCTCCGTGAAACCCCTCCATTCCCTCCAATTCCTCGACTCCAGAAAGGATAACTCTCTAAAACTCTCCGTGCAATCCCTCAATACCCTTTACTCCCTCTTCTTCACTCCGAAGGACAACTCCCCAAAATCTCTCCGTGCTCCTCCGCGACTTCTCTGTGCTTCTCCGTGAAACCCCTCCATTCCCTCCAATTCCTCGGCTCCAAAAAGGATAACTCTCTAAAAATCTCCGTGCAACCCCTCAGTACTCTCTATTCCCTCTTCTTCACTCTGAAGGACAACTCCCCAAAATCTCTCCGTGCTCCTCCGCGACTTCTCTGTGCTTCTCCGTGAAATCCCTCCATTCCCTCCAATTCCTCGACTCCAGAAAGGACAACTCCCCAAAAACTCTCCGTGCTCCTTCGTGACTTCTCTGTGCTTCTCCGTGAAACCCCTCTATTTCCTCCATTCCCTCCAATTCCTCCAATCTTTCCAATCTCTCCTCCCATATTTTTCAAATCTTCCGCACCACAAAAATATTCCCAGCATCCCATTCTCCCATCATTACATCAATCTCCATCTTTGTCATGTCCCCACCAATGATTAAAGGATCACCATCTGGTGAAGTATCAATGATATCTATTATTTCGTATTGCGAATTATTCGGTAAACTCAACGTAAGTTCATTATCATGAGAAAATTGCAGTTTATACCGCACAATACCAAAACGATCGGTGTCCTCTGATATCACAGTATTTCCAGATATTCTGCTCACAATATGTACACCAATACCTTCAAGAGCAGTATCACCATTGCCATCCATATTGGTATCTTCCATAACCCGACAAAGTATGGTTCTTTCATTGGTATTATCCAGGACAAATAAATTATCAGCATCCACTTCTCCATCTTGCAAAACCACTTCCATCCCGAGATTGTTACCCCAAATACTATCATCACCATCTGGATCCGGAGTAATATCCCAATCAATTATTGGGATATACGAAAGCACATCAAAAGAAGACAAAAACAAAAAGCCCGCTCTCTCGGTAAAGCTGTAATTCCCATACATATCCGTAATTGTACCATGATACCCAAACAGGCCAGGACCATCATACATTACCTCAAACCATTCAAGTGGGGCATCTCCCATTCCATCATCGTCCGTATCCACTAAAACCGACCCAGAAACAGTCCCTTCTCCTCCTGGAATTAATCCAAAATCATTGTCACTGTCATGCTCATCTTGCAGTGCTATGGCCTTAATTAATGGATTATTCAATTTGTACTCTTCATCATGATGATCACCATCAGGTGTTTTATCACCCGAAGCGATGTGTGCGTATATTGCTGGAATCGAAACCGCCATACTGTACTCAACGCCAGGTAATGCTTCAAATTCGTAATAGCCATTATCATCTGGATAAACCGAAAAAGCATTACTATCTGCATTATTGGTTACGACCACCCATGTTCCAGATACTGGGCTATCCCCAATATTATCCTGATCCGTATCAACCAACACATTTCCACTTATTTTTGTAGAAATCTCCTCTTCGCACACTTCAATTGTACCTAAATCCAAATCCACATTTTGATCCGCAGCCAATACCTCCAAAACTTTAATTCTATCCGAATCTTTATCAACAATCACCAGTTGATGATCTATTCCAGGAGCAATGTATTCAAAACTGCCATCTGACCGCATAGCAATCATACGTATACCAGAACTATTAAAGAAATATCCATATCCATTTGAAACTGGATCTGAAGAACAATTAAAGGCGACTCCAACTATTTTAATTGGATCCAAATCAGTAAAAATCGTTTCTTTTCTTATAGTTATTCCAAACGGTCCAATGGTTTGTGATCCGATCTCCTCATCAAACAGGTAAAACTTCAAATCGATAAGTTGACCAACAGGAATTTTAGCTGCCAACGCTCCATTCACATTGGTAAATGCAATCCCAAAATCGACACCATTGACACTAAAACGAATTTCCAGTCCTGGCAAAGGATCGCCGTCAACATCCAGAAAAATAAGACAAACTGGTACGATCTCGTAGGGTAAATCACAATTCCACCAGGTAAAATGATTTACCTCTGCTACCATTTTATCATCTTGAATAATTGCCTCTCCCTCTTCGATCCATAATCCTTGATCTTCATCAAAATACCAAAGTGGAATAGTCGATTCTATGTCGCTCTTATGTTTATCAGCTATGGGAAATTCAATCGTTGCTGAACTGCCTTCCGGTATATTTAATTCATTGCCTTCCGCATCATAAAGTTCTATCATATACATGCCAAAAGAAGCCAACTGCCGATACGCATCATTTGCATTCAAGGCGAGTAGATTACCAGGTGCAGATTGTAGAAAGTCCTTGTCATCGGGATTCAAATATTTATTTTTTACGATAACTTCTCCAGAATAAGTAGAACCATCAGCCCGTGTCAAAGTAGAAGGCAAAGATAATCTTCCTCCCCCATCAATTGCACCTGATTGGCCTGTGGAGATTATTGATGTTTCCGATTTGAAAAGAATGATTCGTTCAGATGAAACCTCATTTTCAATACCATTGACCAGTTTCACCAGGGTTTCATAACCTGTCGCATTTATCTCAGATCTAGTACCCAGGGAGGAAATTTTTTGGGGTTGAGTTACAACCACACCATTCTCGTCCGAGTTGTATACTGTTGAATTAATTTCCACGCTGGCATTTTCAATCGCTTCACCCGATTCATTGGTAATAAGAAATTGGAAGGTAACATTTTCCGTGTCTGGAAGAATTTCGTCTTCGATATCAACGACTATTTCATCCTTTCTACATCCTACAATAATCAATAGCAACGTAAAAAAAATAATAAAGTAATTTCTTGTTTTCATTTTTATTCATTTGTAATTCATCAAAGATTGAGACATGTCTAATGATATATAGTTGTTTTTGAAATCATTCGCTACAATAAAGACAAAAGTAATCTTCTCTTCACTTCAAAAACGTGATTATTTCTGTTTCCATTACATTCAAAAAAACCAGGGTAAACCCTTATGCCTTGGGGATTTCCATTAATAACGAAATACAGACAAAATGCTAACATTTCAATAAGATTAAAATCGAATAATAATTCGTTAGCTTTGGGTATTAATTCTTACGACTATCAGAAAAACAGGAAAATACCTCCTTTATTTTTTAGGAATAGCAGCGACATTGTTATTCCTGATCTGGCTATTTTTACAAACTCCATATGGGCAAAACAAAGCCCTACCGATCGCTTTGAAATATCTTTCCAATAGCATCGGAACAGAAATTAAAGCCGACAAAATCGACATTTCCTTTTTCGATAAAGTACAATTGAACGATGCTGTTGTTTTCGATTCGGAAGGGGATACGCTGGTTTATTTGGAACGCATCAAAGCAGACATCAGCTTCTTTTCTTTTTTTAATAAAAAATTGACCATTGACGAATTAACAATTAAAGGAGCCAGAGGTAAGTTGCTGGAAAATTCTCAAGGGGTTTACAACTTTCAACACATTATCGACCATTTATCCAAAGGAGAAGAAGTCAAGGAATCAAGCACGACATGGGAGATTCTTCTCGATGCGATTAATCTTGAGAATACTGAAATAGGAATGAGTGCTAAGCATAGTCATCTCTTGCTAAAAATTCATAATCTGCAAGGTAGTTTTAAAGAGTTCTCCATCGAAGACCTCCTTTTTCATTTTGATAAATTAGAAGCAGAAGGTCTTAACCTTTCATACAACCAAACCAACAGCACTCCGCAAAATGAAAGTGATAATAGTGTCGCCTTACCTGCGCTTCCTTTCACCTTATTGGTTGATCAGATTTCAGTAAATGGCGAAAGAATTACATATCACACTCAAGACCCTACACTTCACGATGACCATTTCGACCCCAATCACTTTGATCTAAGGAAGCTTTCGATGTACGGAAGCAATTTTATTTGGTCAGATTCCATTCAAATGAATTTGGAGCAATTTACGGTACAAACCATGGATGGAATCCATATTGCCGACCTTTCTTCAGATATCTTTCTATCCGATACGTTCGCGAATTTAAACGGTACAACCATCAAAACTCCGGACAGTGAATTGACCTTCGATGCGCAGTTCACCTATAAAGATTTCAATTCCCTTGTCAACGATTTTTTGAATGAATCAACGCTCATCCATTTAGAAAAAGCTACTATTGCCAAAAGTGACATTAAATACTATCTTGACAAAAACTCAATTCCTGGTGTCGACATTAACAACCTGAATGACCTTGAGTTACAAGGAAAGTTCGAGTTGGCTAGCAATCGGATGAGCGCCAGTAAGATCATTTTAAGCAATGGAACCGATCTCTCTTTTGTGGGTGACCTAACTGTATCTGATTTAGCAAACTTTGAGCGATCAATAATTGATTTTAATCTGAATAGTATTAGAGCAAATCAGGCATATGTTGAACAACTGATTCCTTCCTTTAACTTTCCCGTTGAATTCAATGACCTTGGAACAGTAACGGGTCAAATGAACGGTCGATATACTAAAAATGAAATTACATTTGAGTCCCTGGATATCGCTTCAAATATCGGATTGAAAATTGCGGGAAGCGGATCGGTTGGCCCTTTTGAGTCTGCGGACGGTCTTCTCTTTGATTTCACAGTTGATAATCTGGAAGCAAACCCAAACACCTTGTTTTCAGAATATCTAGAATTGCCATCACAAGTAAAAAGTCTCGGGAACATCAATTATACTGGAATCCTAAAAGGTGATCTGAAAAATATTCTTGCCGACGGCACTTTCCTGACTTCAATCGGAAAGGCAGAATTGGATGCTCAATTCAATTTCAACGAAGACTACTCGGATGCGAGATATGAGGGCTTCATACGCACTGAAGAATTCAATCTAGGTATGATGCTTAATGACACCACCTATGGCATTGTCAATTTTGAAGGGAAAATTAGTGGGCAAGGATTGTCAGTAGATGGTGTAAACGCTAACATGAATGGGAAAGTGCATTCCATTTATTATGACGGGAAAACCTACGAAGATATTACCATCAATGGAGATTATAAAGATAAAATATTCGAAGGTTCGATAGTTTCAAACGATGAAAAACTAAATCTTAATATTGATGGAAAGTTAGACCTGAGTGGTGAGAAACCCAATCTGGATGTTACTATGAACATGCAACATTTTGATTTGAAAAAAATAGGTTTGTCTGATAGTCTCATGATATTGGGTGGTATATTTCGGGGAAGGGTTTCCGGAAGCACAATTGATGATATTTTTGGAGATGGTACAATTGAGAATTTTTCAATACGCACTGAAAAAGGAATATACACTGCGGACAGCTTGATTCATCTAACCGCAAAGGAATCTCGAGAACATATTAAAGCCTATTCCATTGAAAGTCCATTTTTTGATGGTAAAATTCAGGGAAGGATTGAACCCAGCACCTTGATACGATATGTAAAAAACTACATTAAGGCATATATTCCGCTTGAGATTGGATATGATGAAAATATTGAAGACAACCTCGTAAGGTACTTTGAAGAAAACGAGGATCAAAATTTTATTTTTTCGGCTAAGGCCAAGGACATTAATCCATTTCTTGTTCCTTTTTTGGGAAATGATGTTTCTATTGGCAGTGCCAATTTAGGAGCATATTTCTCTAGCGAAGAAACTCAATTGGACATCAAAGGTCATATTGATAGTCTACTCTATAATGGTATTTTACTGCAAAGCGGTACATTCTTTTTTGATGGCAGAAAATCATTCATCAATGGAAACATCAATCTCGAAAACATTATCTCAGACAACGAAGTCCTTGTTCCATTGACCACCATAAATACGGCTCTAAATAATAAAGTCGCCGATTTTAATATGATAATGGCCAACAACGAAGAACAGGAACGATTAAATATTAGCGGGGATCTGACGCGAACAGATGAATACATTATCACGTTTAATGATTCCGTTTATTTGAATGGATTCAATTGGAATTTTTCACCTTATAATCAGGTCATTTTTGGAGATTATGGGTTTTATATCCAAGATGTGCGTATGACCAAAGACAATCAATCAATAACACTTTATACAGATGAAAATGAAAACGGAGAAGCAATTGAAGTTCTTTTCGACAACTTTATACTTTCTGAATTAACCGCTATCATTGCCAAAGAGAATGAATTTGTTGAGGGTGAAATTGATGGCTCATTAATCATTAATAGTCTATATTCAAATCCTTTTATAACAGCTGATTTGGGGCTACGCAACGTGACCATAGCGGATCATGAAGCTGGAAATTTGACACTCATTGCAGCACAGGATTTGACAACAAATTCTATAAAAAGTGTCCTTAGATTATCCGGTCCTCAAAACGATGCTACACTCAATCTAAATTATGGGATCAGTAGTCAATCCACCAAAGGAGAATTGGATATCGGACGACTTGAAATGGCGATAATTGATCCGTATTTGACAGATGTTTTTATAGATAGCGAGGGATATATTAATGGTAAAGTTGATATTGATGGCGACTTGAATAATCTGGATCTAAAAGGTAAAATCTATACGCATAATGTAAAAACCACTCCTGTTTTTACCAATAGCAGATATAAAGTACTGGACACTGAAATCTCGTTTTCTGATACGAAAATCGACTTCGGGACAGTCGAACTTCGCGATAAAAATGGAAATTCAGCCTTTGTCTCAGGTAAAATACTCCATAAAAACCTAAGGAACTCTATTGTTGACTTACAGGTAAAAACAGAAAATTTCGAATTCCTGAATACCACAGAAAACGAAAATGAGTTGTTCTTTGGAAACGTGAACATCAGTGGAAATGCTCTTATTGCTGGCCCGATTGATGATCTTGAAATTGATGGAAGTGCAAAAGCGATCAATGCCTCTAATCTCACCGTGTCACCCCTATCTTTGGAAGAAGATCTTTTATCAGATGATTTCATTATTTATAGCGGTGATCCCAGAAAAATTCCGGTGGATAGTCTGAGATTAAAAAAAGGCAAATCAAAGCAAGTCATTCCATTTGATGTAGAGGTTAAGGTAATTGTTGAAGAAGACGCGGAGTTCTCAATGATTTTAGATCCTATAACCGGCGATAAAATCACCTGCAATGGAAATGCAAACCTGACCTTGAAACTTAGTAAGAGCGGTGAACTTGAATTATTCGGAACGTATACAGTTACCAAAGGGGTTTATTCATTCTCGTACGGTATCTTGTCCAAAAAGTTCATACTCCAGCCCGGAAGTACGGTAACATTTAATGGAAATCCGTTACAAGGTGTGCTCAATGTAGATGCTACATATATCGCCAATACCTCTGTCTATGATCTTATTCAGCTGGAAGGTAACCTTTCGGATGCTGAAAAGTCCGAAGCACTCCGAAAAAAAGACATAAAGGTATTGCTGAACTTAACTGAGCGTATCGAAAAACCAAAAATTAAATTGGATATCACTGTCGATGAAGAAGATTTCAGCCCAGCCATAACAGATATTTTACAAAGAAAATTGCTTCAGCTTAGAGAAGAACCCGATGAACTAAATAACCAGGTTTTCGGTTTGCTCCTTTTCAATAATTTTATACTGGCGAAAAATGCAGAAACAGACCTTGCTCAAACCGGAACAGACTTCGCGATAAGCAGCATCAGCAACCTTGTGGCACAGCAACTAAACCGGCTCGCAGATGGACTAATTGAAGGTTTTGAAGTGAATTTTAATGTCAATGCTTACAGTTCAGACCTTCTTTCAACGGGTCAGGAAGGAGTGGTAACTGAATTGGGTTTGGATGTCAAAAAATCACTTTTCAATGATCGGATAACACTTACCGTTGGTACCAACCTCAACCTGGAAAGCAGTTCCGAAGATTCAGATTTCAATTCTATCATTGGAGATTTTGTTCTTGGATATAAAATTGATGAGGATGGAAATTATCGTGCTCAGGTATATAGTAAAAGTACATTTGACCGTCTAACTGCTGAGGGCAATTCGGCTAAAAATGGGGTGGGCCTTTTCATTCGGAAAGAATTTGGAGAAATAAAACGAAAAAAGAAAGACGATTGAAATTACTTCGACTCATAGTATCACTGTTTATTTTCAATGCGCTTGTTTCTTGCAGCGCAACAAAGGGATTAGAAGATTCTGAAAAGTTGTTTTGTGGTACTTCTGTATCTTTTGAAGATGAAGAGAATATGTCGGATAGAAATTCACTTATGCGTGAGATCCGTTTGAGTTATCTTAAGAAGAACAATTCGGGCATATTCAACATTAAAACTGGTTTTTACAATTGGTTTGATTCAACAGCAACCAGCGGATGGAGACATGGCATCAAATACAAAATAGGGGCTGAACCCATAGTTTTTAAAAAGTCGATGGTGCGAAAAACCCAACTGCGGTTGGAGAATCTTCTTGTCGGAAGCGGCTATTTGAAATCCAAAGTAACCTGTACCGACATCGAAAAAAATCGAAGGATTAAAATCGATTGCGAAATCAAACTAAATGATCGTTTTCGTATTGATAGTGTGTTTTATCCGAGCGATACGTTGCCCATGACCAAAGAGTTGCAATCCATGTACAAGATTGACTTTTTGAAATCCGGCGATTTTTTCCAACGTAAAAACATCATAAAAGATAGAGATGCCTTTGTAGACGCTGCCAATAATAATGGCTTTCCATTTGTAACTTCGGAAGATATATTATTTATCATTGACACCACCAAAAGCGACAATAAGGTAGATGTCCATATGCAAATCAAATCGGCGACCGATTCAATGAAGTACAAGCGATATCGCTATGGCAATTTCTACATCAACCCGAATTTTTCCTTGAGTGAAGATCTGCCAACGGATACCTCTGAAATGATCAGAAAAGAGAATTACTCCATAAAAGAAGGCTATGATTTTCTGAAGGAAAAGTCCTACAACAAGGCGATGTATATTACCGAAGGTAGAATCTACAACGAATCAAAAAGCAAAATCACTTCGAATCGTCTTTTGAATTTAGGGCTATTCAAGTTTGTAAATATCAAGACCCGATTAAATGAGAATAATCGATTGGACCACTATTTCAATTTGACACCTTTTAAAATGGAGAGCGTCACGTTTGAGATAGATGTTAATAACCGATCCGGTAATTTTTGGGGATCTTCCTTAAAAGCCAGCTATGTAAACAGAAATATTTTTGGAGGTGCCGAGCGGTTTGAGATTTCCCTCTCAGGTGGCGCGGAGACCGAGTTTGGTGATCCATTTATTAATACGAGCGACATTGCTTTGGTAGCATCTCTTACGATGCCCTCTATTGTGCTACCTTTTCGCCCATTTAAAACATTTAGAACTTCTTTGCCAAAGACGTTTATGTCCTTGGGATTTAATCGGCAAACACGATTCAATTTCTACTCTTTCGTATCTGCCAATGCGAAGTATGGGTTCAAATGGAACGAGACCCAAGAAAAGTCATCCTTTCTCGTTCCTCTTGATCTTCAATGGTTTAACCTGCTGAGCACTACCACAGAATTTGATAGTGTTTTGGTCAATGATGTAAGATTGGCCAATAGTTTTGAGACTACGGTAGCATTGGGATGGTCGTATGAATATGTCTACAACAAACGAAACAAATACAACCCGATCAACCAGTTTTATTTCAAAGGGACATTCGAAAGTTCCGGAAATATTCTCTACGGTTTCAAAAATCTCTTTTATAATAATCCATCTTCAACATTTTTAGGTGTACAATATGCCCAATACATTCGTCTCACTACAGATATCCGTAAATATTGGGCCATGGACGTTGGCTCCATAGCTTCCCGCTTTGTAGTTGGTACGGCTTTCGCCTGGGGCAACAGCAGTGAGGTCCCGTATGCCAAACAATATTCGGTTGGAGGGTCTAATGATTTACGAGCCTTCCGTTTAAGACGAATAGGTCCGGGAAGCTTCGTTGCGGACAACCCGAACGACCCAACGAATCAGTTTCTGGACCAAACGGGTGACATCAAAATCGAAGCCAATGTAGAATATCGATTTCCAATACTTGGATTTTTTAAAGGAGCATTTTTTGTAGATGCAGGAAATGTTTGGCTCCTAGATAATCCACAACAACCGGAAGGGGAATTCAGCTTTTCCAATTTCTACAATCAAATTGCAGTAGGTACTGGATTTGGCTTTCGTTTTGATTTCGAAAATCTGGTCTTCCGACTAGATCTTGCTTTTCCGGTCAGAACTATCGACACCAATGGAAATTTTAATTGGGTATTAAACGACGTCGACTTTTTCAATTCTTCCTGGAGATCCGATAATCTGATTTACAATCTGGGCATCGGATATCCTTTCTGATTTAGTTACGACTATCTATCTCTACAAATCTTTCAAACCTCATCAATCTTTCCAATCTTATCAATCTCTGAAATCTTTCCACCTTCATTTTTTTATTTGATTATAGTCTCCATTTTTAAAAAACTGATAACTTCGCAGCGAAAAATCTAACCTAATCAAACAAACTTACTCAACGATGATAATAGGAGTTCCCAAAGAAATAAAAAACAACGAAAATCGAGTTGCATTAACACCAGCTGGTGCCAAAGAATTGATCAAAAGAGGACATACCCTTTACGTTCAAAAAACAGCAGGAAACGGCAGTGGGTTTCAAGACCAACAATACATCGATGCTGGCGCTAAAATTCTTCCAACTATTGAAGAAGTTTATGAAATTGCGGAAATGATCATGAAGGTCAAAGAGCCTATTGAATCCGAATACAACCTCATCAAAAAGGATCAATTGGTATTTACCTATTTTCATTTTGCCAGTTCAGAGCCATTGACACATGCCATGATTAAAAGTGGTAGTATATGTCTGGCTTACGAAACAGTTGAAAAAAGCGATCGATCTTTACCCTTATTGGTGCCGATGAGTGAGGTAGCGGGAAGAATGGCCATTCAGGAAGGTGCAAAATACCTGGAAAAACCTATGGGTGGCAGAGGAATTCTACTTGGAGGAGTTCCGGGTGTACGTCCGGCGAAGGTATTGATTCTGGGCGGAGGTGTCGTAGGAACCAATGCGGCAAAAATGGCCGCAGGAATGGGTGCAGATGTGACAATCATGGATATTTCATTACCAAGGTTGAGATATTTGGATGATGTGATGGCGGCAAATGTAAATACGTTTATGTCCAATGAATACAACATTCGCGAATTACTTTCAACCCACGATCTTATTGTAGGTGCAGTTTTAATACCAGGAGCCAAGGCGCCACATCTCATTACAAGGGATATGCTAAAGATGATGCGTCCGGGTACTGTTCTAGTGGATGTCGCTGTCGATCAAGGAGGATGTATCGAAACCTGTAAGCCAACGACACACGAAAATCCAACCTATGTGGTGGACGATATTCTTCATTATTGTGTTGCCAACATGCCAGGTGCAGTGCCTTACACATCCACTTTGGCCTTGACCAATGCCACACTTCCCTATGCGATACAATTGGCCAATAAAGGTTGGAAAAAAGCATGTCAGGAAAATAAAGAATTAGAACTTGGGTTAAATGTGGTTGAAGGAAAGGTAGTATATAAAGGCGTGTCCGATGCCTTTAAGCTTGATTACACACCCGTTTCTGAAGTCTATTAGAAAAAACTAAAGCGTCAAATACAAAGGCTCGTCCGTTATCCATGGACGAGCCTTTTTTCTATTTCTATTTGTACTGCAATTATTTATATGGAAAATTTCTGGATATCCGTCCATTTATACTTTCGATCACATCATCCGGATCATTATCCCACTGCAAATCGCATTCTGTATTGAAAATCCAAATGGCAGATTCAGCGTGCGTATCTACTATGGTACAATAAATATCCACTTCAGAGCTTCTGGTCATCTTAGATCTGGTAAAAGGGTTGACTGTTACCGGTACTCTATCCAGTATTGTAGTCGTAGCGACATCTACCAAAAGGGCTTCCTCTCTGGAAAGAAACATCTCTTTCATCAATCTGGTGGAAATAATGGCATCTACTCCGAGTATTTCGCCTAATTCCTTAGGAGAATATTCACCGATGTCAATTAAAGCTATTCCAGCCTCTTTGAGTAGTCGATTGGTTTTATTGATATCCTGCACGCTAATCTTGATGTCATTCTTCCGATTTCCGGTTCGTTTTAGCACTTCCGAATAGAGCGATTGTTGAAAGAGCGTACTTTCTACTAACCTCAAATCATCAACCTCTTCTGGTTCCATTTCAGCTACTTTCCGGCCTGTCATTTTTATATCATAGGGTAAGACCGCAATCAAACTATGGTTTTGGGCAAATCGTTCATAATCAGCAGTTAAGTGCCTGTTTTGGCTACAACTTACAAACACGAAAACGACAAAAATAAAAATTGTAAAGTCTCTCATAGCAGTTGTTTTAATTGGTGAATAATTTTATTGGTGTTGGTTATTTAAAAAACCACTGTGGGAGAGGATTTGTAACGCGTTTAAGAAAAACTTGGGTCTACATTAACGACCTTTAACATTACACGATATAAAAGCATGAAGTATTAGTTCATAAATTGGTTTACATCAAATTAGCAAAAATTGTAATATATAAGCAGAATTATTAATTTTGTTAGGATTTTATAATTTTCGTTTGTCAGTTAACGTTTGACAAGGGATTAACAAAAGCAATTTCAGATTTCGTATCAGATTTTTGGGATTCCAAACAGTTCAACAATTTCGATCAAAGCAAAAAAAATTTAAATGATTCCACTTAATTTTCTATGGTTTCAGGCTGCAAACCAAGCGGCTGAAGATGGGGATAAACAAAGTCTAATTGACATCATTACGGCCGGAGGGCCCATTTCAATAGCTATATTTTCTATCCTTTTATTATTATCACTAATGGCATGTTACATTTTTATTGAAAGATGGTTGACTATTAAAAGAGCTGGAAAAGTGGATGATAATTTCATGAATAACATTCGGGCGGCGGTAGTAGCTGGAAATATCCAAGGTGCCAAATCACTATGTGCTTCTACAGACACTCCTACGGCCAGAATGGTAGAAAAGGGATTGAATAGAATTGGGAAGCCTCTACGAGATATTGATGCGGCAATTGAGAATGTAGGTAATTTGGAAATATTCAAATTGGAAAAGGGATTATCTACCTTGGCAAGTATTGCAGGTGCAGCGCCGATGATAGGATTCTTCGGTACGGTTACCGGTATGATCCTGGCATTTCATACGATGGCAACTGCTGAAAATGTGGGACCAGCACAATTGGCAGGAGGTATATATCAGGCTTTAACCACAACAGCTTTTGGTTTGTTAATTGGCATCATCGCCTTTGTGGGATACAACCTTTTGGTGGCAAATGTTGATAAAGCCGTATTCAATATGGAAGCAACTACTGTCGAATTTATGGATTTGCTGCAAGAGCCGTCATAAGTAATATTTGAAAACTCAAGGGAATTATGAAAAAAAGAAATAAGGTAAGTGCAGAATTCAGTATGTCTTCTTTAACGGACATCATCTTTTTGCTGCTTATATTTTTCATGCTGACCTCTTCCATTGTTCAAATCAATGTTGAATTGCCCGAGTCAGATTCCAAGACGGTGGCACCTACCGATTTAGCCGTTCAGTTGTTTAAGAATGGTAAAATCAAAGTAAACGGCAAGAATACATCAAAGCGTTTGCTTGAAAAAAGAATCGCTGTAGAACTGAAGCCTCAAAAAAATAAAGACAATGGTACGATCAGTATTATTGCTGAAACGGGGGTGGACTGGAAGGAAATTCATAACGTAATGAAAATAGCGAGCGGGCTGGAAATAAAAGCAATTATTGCTACTGCTCCACGAGAGTGATTTTTACTGACATTTCACATTCAAAATTGAAAGATTATGGGAATTAAAAAAGGAAGTAAGGTTTCGGCAGAGTTTAATATGTCATCGCTGACGGATATCATCTTTCTGTTGTTGATCTTTTTCATGTTGACATCCTCTTTAGTGACACCCAATGCACTTAATCTTCAGTTGCCAGGTAAAAATAAAACTACAGAAATAAACAATTCACCTGACGATCCGCAAGTTATTAATATAGAACGTAACGGGACTTATCTGTACAACACTGCGAAACTATCACTTAGTGCAGTGGAAAAGAAAGTGCGTGCTCTAAAGCGGAGTAAAGGGAAGAATGCCGTAATCACCATTAGCCCCCATTCGAAAGCCAAAAATGACAAAGTGGTACCCATCCTTGATATAGCATATCGATACGGGGTAAAAACGGTACTCACTGAACCAAGATAGAATCTTGTACTGACCGATCTATATCAGATCACCCAGTTGAATAATCAAGCCAATCCAAGAGAATAGTTTTGTATTAAAGACTTAAAAGAGAGGTCTTATGGATCATGCTTTGCCACATAAAAAAGATGAAAATAGAAAGAAGGGAATAATCGTGACGTTCATGGTTCATGCCCTTCTGTTGTTGATCGCACTTTTTCCATATTTGGTTTCCGATCAAATTCCCGAAGAAATAAGCGGTATTGTGGTGGCTTTTGGTTCTCCCAAAGGAGGCAATTCAAACGCCAATCCTGTTTCCAATACCGATGAGCTTATCGCTGAAAATACTCCTAAGGAAGACGTATCGACAGACGATAACAAAAAAACGGTAGCCGCTTCAAAAGAGGAAGAGGTTAATGATCCGGCACCCAGCAAAAAACCGGTCAGTGATATCAAGCCAATAGCTAAAACATCAGACGTTGCTTTTGAAGAAGCGCAAAAAGAAAAAGCCCGAAAGGCAGCTGAAGCGAAAGAGGCGGAAGCAAAAAAAAGACAAGCCGATGAGATTGCGCGACAAGAGGCAGAACGTGAAGCAGAGGAAAAAGCCCGAAAAGCAGCATTCAGTGAAAGCAAGAGCAAATTTTCCGATTTATTGGGTTCAGGAAAAGGAAATAACAATAACGATGGAAATGTTGGAGATCCAAAAGGCGACCCCAATTCCGAAGCCTTGAATCAAATCGCCACAGGCTCCGGCAGAATTGGAGGTGGTCTTACCGATCGCGGAGTTGAATATGAGCCGGAAATCGATGACAATTCACAATATACAGGGGTGGTGGTTATAAAAGTATGTGTAGATAAAAGTGGAAAAGTGATTGAAGCGAATTATACTCAATTAGGATCCACCACAACGAGCAAGACATTGGTAGATCTTGCCCTTGATGCCTCCAAAAAATACAAGTTCTCACCTTCGGAAATCGAAGTTCAATGTGGTAACATCACCATTGAGTTTAAAGTAAGGTAAGTGCCAATATGTAAATGTTCTCTTAATGAAAATACAATATGAAATTAATAAATATTAATGGTTAATTTTATAATGTGAAAAATCTTGCGCTACTACTCTTTGTACTCCTAAATTTCAACTCTTTTTCTCAAGTCAGTGAAGACATTGATGTAAATAAAACATCAGAGGAGATTGTATTGGATGGTAGACTCGACGAAGAGACCTGGAAAACTTGTAAAGTATACGCCAAAGCATTTTATCAGTATTTCCCTTCAGATTCCGTTTTGGCAGACGATCAGACCACAATTCGCATGGCATTTGATGATAAAAACCTGTATGTGGGAATTGAATGTTTCGCTCGTGGTAAAAACTACGTAATTCCAACTCTTCGCAGAGATTTCAGAGCAGGAGGTAATGACAACATCACGCTGCTTATTGATCCATTCAATGATGGGATCAATGCCTTTATGTTTGGAACCAACCCCGCGGGGGTACAACGTGAGGGTTTAATTTCTTCCGGTGGCACAACATTACGTGGTTTTTCTACCAGCTGGGATAACAAATGGAAATGTGAAACCACCATTCATGAAGATAAATATGTGGCGGAAATGGCTATTCCATTTAGTACCCTTAGGTTCAACAAAGGCACTCGTCAATGGAAATTTAATGCGTATCGATTCGACATGCAGTCCAATGAGCGATCTACCTGGATAAACATACCAAGAAATCAGTGGATTTTCAATTTGGGTTATATGGGCAACTTGAATTTTTCCGAAGAAATTCAGGCTACAGGAAGCAAATTTTCAATCATTCCCTTTGGCATTACCTCATACGAGCATAACGTAGAAGAAAATGAAGATCCTGAATTCTCTTATAATTTCGGTGGAGACGCTAAAATTGCCGTTACTTCAGGTCTTAATCTGGACTTGACCATTAATCCGGATTTTTCGCAAGTTGAGGTGGATCGCCAAGTGACCAATCTATCCAGATTTGAAATTTCTTTTCCAGAGAGACGACAGTTTTTTCTGGAAAACGCGGATTTATTTGCATCCTTTGGGATCAATCGAATCAATCCGTTTTTTTCAAGAAGAATTGGAATTGTAACGGATACAATAACCGATGAAAACATTCAAAATACCATCTATGGTGGAATAAGACTCAGCGGGAAGTTGGATCAAAACTGGAGAATAGGTCTACTTTCCATAAATACAAAAAAAGATGATCGCGCGGGACAACCTGACCTCAATTTTTCGGTAGCTACCGTACAACGTCGGATTGGAGAACGATCCAATGTAGGGTTCATATTTGTAAATAGACAATCCATCAATCCAGGAGAGTTTGACGCCATAGATAGATTTAATCGGGTGGTTGGCGTAGACTATAATCTGGCTACAGCATCTAATCTATGGGTAGGGAAAACATTCTTTCACAAGTCCTTTTCGGTCGTAGATCAAGATAAAAGTTTTGCGCACGGTTTTAATATTAATTATAATAAACGAGATTATCAGATACGCTGGGACCATGAATATGTAGGTGAAGGATATGACTCACAAGTTGGATTTATACGTAGGACAAATTACTATCGAGCCTCGCCGGAATTCCAATATTTTTTATATCCGAATGGCACCATCAATCGGGTAAGTTTTGGGGTTGATATGGATCAGGTTTGGATTCCAGGTACGGGAAAAACGGATCAGGATTTTCAGTTCGAAACCAATTTGGAATTTATCAACAACTCGAGGTTTGAAATTTCACTAAATCGACAATACATCTATCTTTTTGATGACTTTGACCCAACAGGAACAGATTCAGAGCCGCTTCTTGAAGATACTGAATACACCTATTACAATCTAAGAGCGAGTTTTAATTCGGATAATAGCAAACGTTTTTCGTATCGAATACGCCCTTATATCGGACAGTACTTTAATGGAATGCGATATGGAACTTCGGGCTCAATTGATTATCGGGTCGAACCCTATGGATCGGTATCATTCAATTATAATTACAACCTCTTCGACATGCCTTATCTGGATGAGAATAAGTCTACCTTGCTGCTTGGTCCCCGATTCGATTTTACCTTTACAAAAAAAATATTTTTAACGGCATTCTTTCAATACAATAGCCAGAGTCAAAATACAAATATCAATACAAGATTTCAGTGGAGGTTTGCCCCCGTTTCGGATTTTTTCCTTGTCTACGCAGACAATTACTTTACGGGCAATCCGGATGATCCTTCCGATCGATTTGCCTTCCAATTACGGAATCGGTCTGTGGTAGCCAAGGTGACGTATTGGCTCAACATCTAAAACGAAATAGAAATAATTTACATCAATTTTTCGAGAAGATAATAGGTTAAAGCGCCTATGACCAATGTAAAGACCACGGCATATTTATAATTGATCCAATTGTATTGTCTGTCTCTTTTTTCAACAATTCCTTCCCTAGACTTTCTTTGAGAAAATGTTGAAACAAATTTATTAGATCCACTGGTATCAAGAGCTTTGTATCGATTGGGAGTAATATCTTTTTGTTTTCTCATATTGGCACATCTTAATGCTATGAATATATGATTCATAGGATGACAAAACAAACGATTTCGACCAATCCTCTTTTAATTTAGGTTTAGTCACCTTTTTTTACAGGTCTTTTTTCCTGATGGATTACTTCTCTTCTATTGAGCATTTCTTGTCTCTTTTGCTCTCTTAATTCTTTATACTTTTCGACTTGTCCCTCGACATCAATTGGTTTGTTGTTTTTATGTCGATGATACGAAACGATGGTAAACTGAATCATATGATCCGGATCCGTAAGGCCTAGCTTTCTCAGGTATTCTACATATCTGGACCCTTCAATAAAATTCCAATACACAGAAATCCACCGACCTAGTCCAAAATGTAGTTTTGTGGCAATAATATCCTCAGGTGCGTTTGCGAATTTTTGCAATGCACCATCTGGCGACAAGGCATCCAATTCTTGAAAGGCTTCGTCCAGATTTGCCGGTATGTAAACACCATTAATTCTTGATTTCTTGATATTTCTTTGATAGGTAGCTTCATATCCTTTTTCTCCTTCTGGAAATTTGACATCATCTTGAGCAAAAGCTGGCAGGCCTATTAAAATACAAAATGCAATAAGGTACTGAGTTCTAAATATTTTCATGATATTACAACGTATTTTATAAACACTTATAGTACGAAAGATTCACTAATATAATTTCTTATTGGAATGTTAAGTTTCCTAAAATCACTTGGAGTTGTTGAAATCTGCCTTATTCAGATTATAATTTATTGTCTGTTTTGGCTATCCAATCCATATCTCGCCACCCTGCTTACTGCCATTATCGTTCCCATTTTCGGTTTTTTACTGATCGCTTCTCTAATTGCTGAATTATTGGATCGATCCAAAGTGCCAAAGTGGTACTATAAATTCATGTTTTTATCTTTTCTCATTCCAATAATTGTCGCTCTCATCTTCTACACGGTCGATGCCACAGTGTTTGATTGGATGCTATAAATCCTTTTTACTATATTCAGCTTCTGTAAAGATTTTCATTTAATCCTTACGCCTATTCATTAATTCTAACCTACTACTCTCTTGCACATGAAAATTTTATTTTCCACCCTTTTTCTACTTTTTACGGTTTTTTGTTTCTCTCAATCGGAACAAAAGATACGATGCAACCATACCGCTTGTATGGAGGAACTGGAAAAATTACAACCAGGATATCAGCAACAAATTGCAAAAGGCTTTCGAATGTTCCAAAAACAAAAGAAATCCCAAGAAAGAATTACGATCACGATACCTATCCATGTCATTGTGGTACATCCCACAGGGCAGCCCATAGGCTCGGGAGTAAATTTCAGCCTCGAACATGTACAATCCCAGATTGATGTCCTGAATCAGGACTTTGGAAGATACAATTCAGATGCAGGAAATACGCCTCCTGTCTTTCCCGCTGCGGATACAGGCATCCAATTTTGTCTTGCCACAGTGGATCCGGATGGAAATCCTACCGATGGGATTACGAGATATGCTTTCGATGGGAGTTTCCCCAATAATGCGTATGCCATTCGACAAGCTACTCAATGGTCGAGAGATTCGTATTGCAATATCTGGACTGCTCCCAATCTGCCTTATCTGGGTGTGGCAAGCCTTCCTTCGACTTTTGCTCCACCCCCTGAAGATCAGGATTTCATTCATGTGGATGCGGGAACCTTTGGTGGACCAGGATATGCTACCACGCCCAATTACAATCTGGGAAGAACAACAACGCACGAGATGGGACATTGGTTGGGTCTTCTTCACGTTTGGGGACCTGGAAATGGAAGTTGTGGTGTAGATGATAATATAAATGATACTCCTTTACAACAGAATTCCAATTTTGGTTGCCCCAATCATCCTAGCCCCAGTTGTGGCAATTCCGGCGACATGTTTATGAACTACATGGACTATGTCAATGACAACTGTATGAATGCCTTTACGCAAGAACAAGGAGATTATATGAATACCATTTTGAGTACATCTAGGGCAAGCCTGAATGGATCGTCCTTTACTGCTTGTGCAGCGAGTATTCCTTTGGAATTAAACGTAGTCTCACAAGAAGATCCAGGTTGCACCGATAGCTCTGACGGAATAATTCTGGTAGAGGCAACGGGAGGTGTTCCCGATTACTCGTATTCGATAGATGGCGGGGCACCTTCATCCAACAATCTATTTACGGATCTGCCGGGAGGAACCTATTTTATTGAAGTAACTGATTCTGATGGCAATAGTGACGATGTGACTGTATTCTTAAATACTCCATTGCCATTAAGTGCTAATGTGATGGTCATCACTGAAAATAATTGTCCAACTGATACCAATGCAGTGGTTGAAATTCAAGTTTCGGGTGGCAACAATCCTTACACGTATGCACTTGATATGGGCATGACTCAAATGGACAACACCTTTGAGAACTTGGCAAATGGATTTTATGTAGTCAATATTGTAGATGATAATGGATGTACTTTGGATGTAGATTTTGAAATTACAAGTGGCAGCGAGATATCGATCACACTGGATTCTATATCAAATCTTATTTGCAGTAACGATAATATGGGATTGATAGAAGTATCCGCAGAAGGAGGAAATGGACCTCTATCGTATTCAATTGATGGATTCAATTTCCAGGAAAATGGAATTTTCACGGATCTTGATGGAGGGGATTATATTGTCTATGTGCAAGATACGGTAGGTTGTTATGATAGCTTGATCGTGGACATCGCGGAGCCCGATCCATTTTTTATCAGCGTACAATCAACAGATGCTTCCTGTTATGGATTGAATGATGGATTTGTTGATGTCGTTGCCTTTGGAGGAAATGGTGGCCCCTATCAATATTCCTTTGATAGCCTTACGTTTGGCGACACGACAATATTGGACAGCTTGTTTGCCGGTGATTACGATATATTTGCTCTGGACTCTCTGGGATGTCTAGCTATGGCAACATTTGATATTGACGAACCGGAAGAAATCATGCTTTTTGCGGATACAATTGTAAACGCATCCTGTGCCAACAGTACGGATGGCTCAATGAGTCTTTTTGCTACCGGAGGAAATGGGGGATATACCTATATCTTCCAGGGAGACAGCACCTCCACCGCAGTATACGATCAACTTACTCCGGGAATGTATGACGTTTTTGTCGTAGATATGAATGGGTGTGAAGGAAGCGCAACGTTTACGGTAGGAATAAGCGGAGATTTAGAGATAGCTGTCGATACTAGTACACCCCCGTCTTGCGCGGGGAATATGGATGGTTCTATCTTGATATCTGCATCAGGCGGAACGGGTGAATACAGTTATTCCATAAATGGCGGTCCCTTACAGGATAGTCCATTGTTTGAAAACCTGGGAGCAGGGTCGTACACCATTGATGTTTTTGATGAATTGGGATGTAGCGCTTCGATTGACCTAACACTGGAAGCACCGGAGGCATTATCTATATTGACGGAGACGGTAGACATTACCTGTTACGGTGCGAATGATGGAATGGCGGTTTCCACTATGACCGGAGGTACCCCACCGATCATCTTTACGTATAGCCCTACCGATCCTGGGCCCACAGGATTCGGACCAGGAGACTATGTGGTCACAGCCACCGATGCAAACGGCTGCACCATAACCGAAGAATTTACCATCATAGAACCAGAAGCATTGATGGTCGATCAGATGGTCTTTAGTCCTGACCCGGATAAGGTAACCGTATTTGCATCAGGAGGGACAAAACCCTACCTATATTCATTTGATGAGGGCGCCACATTTACGGACAACAATGTCACCGAGGATTTGGCATCGGGTACAATTATAGTGATCGTAAAAGATGCCAACGATTGTGTGGTAGAGGCCATTACTTTTGTGGATAATGTAAACGACCTTACTCAGGACTGGGGCATAAAATCCTACCCAAATCCATTTCAGCAAGTGTTGACCTTGGAGATGGAATTTCCTTCACAGGTCAATGCCGCCATAGAAGTATTTGACATGTCAGGACAACAGGTTTATTATATTTCGGCAAGAAATTATAATTCAGGCAAAAATTTTGTAAAAATTGATCTCAGCAATTTTGCTAGTTCAATCTATATTGTTAAAATTGCATTAGCGGAAGGTTACCACTATATAAAAGCAACCAAGATGTAATTGTAATTCTCTTAATCTTTTCTGCCTCGGTCTTGTAAGCCGGGGCTTTTTTATATGCTTGTCCCTTTGAAATAGACAATATAGCATTTTCATATTAAGAAAATATTTAAGTTAAGCTTCATTGTATAATCCATTTGTTTCTGACGTAAGATTATTCTGAAATATCCAATTTATTAATATATGTTAAACCAAATTGCAAAAAATACCCTTATCAATTCTTGATTCTATGAAAATTTAACGTTAATCTTGAATTAATTATCGGTTATAAAACTGTTCTGCCAATTTACATAACAAACCAAATTTATACTTACCAGAACAAACAATTTACATAAGTTTATACTGATTTAGTTCTGATTCTTAATAAGTTAATCATTCCTAATTTATAATAATTGGGAAAAAGAATTGCGTTCTTTAAATTGATTATTCTTTGGTTTTAAAATTAAAATTATGATGGACTACTCCTCTAAAAAAGTACATATCGGATTTTTATTGCTATGCTTTATTCTAATAAATTGTAAATCTCCACAACCTGTTGAAGCTGAACAAAATAAAGAATTTTCCAGTCAGAAATCCGATAATTTGGCAGATATCAAAGTAAACGGCAAAAATGATTCGGCAAGAGTTTCGGATACGCTTATTAAAATGATTAATGGAGAAGAGGTTAAATTCAAATATGATTTAAACGCTAAGAGAGATATTGATGGCAACAGACTATTATGGTATAAGGAATATAAAGATCATGAAGATCTTCTAACCGTCAAACTCATTAATGACAATACCATTCTTTACAGTGATTATTTAACCGAAAAACGATATGATCAATTTCAAAATCGGTATTATAATTTCGATTTGGTTATACCCGAGACTCTTGAATTTTATGATAATCGAAAAAAATTAGTAAAAACAATAAAGATTCGAGAGTCAAATCCATTTTTAAAAGACTCAAAAGGAGACAAAAGAGTAACTGAGTTTTTCTACAATATGGGCGAATATTATGTCTATAGAATTACTAAAAGCTCCATAAAAGATGAAGAAATCCAAGAAAAATGGATTTATTCAAATGTTGAAGCGGTCGGACCTTACACGATAGTTAATTATTCTCTTGAATCAGTAAATGATAATTTACAAATAATTAAGATCGAGCATTTTATAACAATTTTAGATAGTTTAGGAAACGAAGTATTCCAGCTTAATTCGGATCACGCCGCTATCAGCAATACCATTTCCAGTGATGGCAAATACTTTGCTTTAATATATGACATTGAAAAACTAACTAATGACAACAGTACCAATCAGGATTCTGGACTAGAAATTTGGAATACATCCTCTCAATATAAAATCTTTGAATCGGCACCCAAAGGACAATTTGAATTTGTAGATGGGATAACTTCAGTTTTGGATGAAAATATTATAAAATTCACATTAGTTAATGATCATCCATCTAATAAATCTACTACTTGGATTTTATTCGATTGTGATAAATCTACTTTATATACTAGAAATTTTTCGAACAATCAGTTGGATAGAATAAGCCTTGATTGGTTCGACAAGTACAAATCTTACCGAAGATTAATGAAAGAATATCCATTTACGCCTAAAAAAATATAATAAGTCATGAAAAAACCGATCTCCCTCCTAATATTATTTATATCATTTTTTTCTATTTCTCATGCGCAACATGATATTAAGGTAAGAGAATGGAATGATTCTACTTATAATGCTGAAAAAGTATTTCCTGCAGAAGGAGTAGCGGATGACTATGGACCAAGAGGAACAGCAAAACAATATTTTCATTTGGGCATTGATTATAACTCTAATTATGATGACTCCAGTGATGATATGTGGGATATGATAATGGCTCCCGAAGATGGAACTATAGTTGATGTAAATCGCCTTTGTACTAATGCAACCAACAAGAGATACAAACAGTTGTGTTATCAGGCTGGAACAAAACGATACATATTTGGACATGTCTATGACAATGCAAGTAGTAAAAACTTTGTGAAAAACGATTCTACAATTGTTCTGAAAAGAATGCTCAGTCCACATACTGACAAATGGGCGCAAATTTTGATTGTTGATAATGACACTCTGATTTATGGTCAAAGAATAGGCAGCGTAGAATGGATGGGTGATACTTTGACAACAACCACCTCTGTGGACGAAGGAGATCCAATTGTTCCGCTTGGTAAATCTTCAACATCAGGTGCTCATCTTCATTTTAATACTATCCCATTAAATAAAAATCATTCGACTGGATCAACATATCACAATTGTAATCCACTGGAATTTATTAATTATAAAGATACCACTACTACTTGCGAAGTCTATTGCAAAAGCAACAACTCAAAATTCGAATTCCGATATCCTGGGACTGATGTATCTCCTATTGCTGCAAAGGTTATTCTTAATTCCTCTTTAAAAGCGAATGGGAAGAGATACTTTCACATATTTAATATGGATAAAGTTTTTTTTCGTGTTAAAAATATAAACATTGAGAACGATACAGGGAGCATTGTTAAAGGACCTTGGAGAGATGGAAAAATTATTCTAGGCGGAAAGTTGGGGGAGGATCTATTAAATCATCCCAAAAAGAAATTTGAAATTGATTGGTGGAAATATACTGGAGTAGCTGCACATGCCTATGCCGGAGGCACTTACAAAAATCACAATTATGACATCTATCATTTCTCAGATTGGAAGACTAGAATACATAAGGACGATAATAAGGGTAAGAATAATTATAAAATTGCTGATTTACCGGAAAATGCAAGATATCAAGATGGATATTATAAGTTAAGTGTTGATCGGTCTACCATAAGTGATAAAATAAACACACTAGTTCAAGACAGTATCTTGTTGGATAATTTTGTTCCTTATATAAGAGAGGTTGAAGTAGACTTCGATAATAGAAGAATTGGAGTTTTGGTAAGAAAGGTAGATGAGAAAACTTTAACTAAAGCAAACGATGGAATCATTGATAGCAAGATTTCAAATCAGGCATCATCCACAGTTGCTAAAGCTGATTTAAAAGTTACAGTCAAGGTCAGTGAACCAATGGACACTTTAAGTATGAATATACCTAAACTAAACTTGACAGATATTTCACCATCATCTATCAGTGGTTTGGAATATACTTTTGAAAAAGAGGATGTTGAGCTATTTGATTCCACTGATTTATGTTTAAAATTAGAATTTGAAGGTAAAGATCTTGCGGGTAATAAACTTCTCAATGTCTCCAAAAAAACCAATGGTAATGATGGGAAAACCAATATTTCTATTCCAACAAGAAAAAGTAGTGGCACAAGTCCCTCCAATTGGATTCCTACGTTGTCAGATGCTGGTTTAGATTCATTATCTATTTGCGTTGGGAATTGTTCTGGTTCAGGTAATTTGGTACCAAAGAACAAGTCGGTATACAGAGGAACACCTTGCCTGGATTTATTTTTATTAGAAGAAATTATTGAAAATGCTACTTGTAATCAATTTGATGGAAGTGTATCAATTGAGCATCCCGATTTGAACAATACATTTGATATTACGTGGACAGATCAAAATGGCGATAATATCCCATTTTATGATGGTCAGTTTCAAATTGAAGATTTAGCTGCAGGAGAATATTGTTATTTTATATGTGGTTCGAATTGCTCTTTCTCTGGATGTTTAACTGTTGAGGAGAGTATTCCCAAAGTATTCGTAGAATTTGAAGTTATAAATGACTCCTCTTCCGAAGCCCCATTTGCAAAAATTAAGTTATTGGACGATAATCCTGATTACGAGGTTATATGGAGAAATTCTTTACATGAGATTCTCTTAAGTGAAACGGTTGACTCAGTATCAATGTCTCCTTATAATTTATCACTTACAGATGAATATTGTTTTGAAATAATCAATAACTCAGGATGCATTTATACTCAATGCTTTATCATTGATAATAATAATTGTGAAGGTGATAGCATATTATCACTCGATTTTGAGAATATTCCATCTTGTAATAATGATGGTCAAATTATTGTGAATGTAGATAATGGCAAGTTACCTTACAACTATATTTGGAGTGATGGAAGCACAGACAAAGATCGAAACGGGTTATTGGCAGGAAATTATTCATTAACAATTACAGATGATAATGGATGTTCAATTACAGGTAACACAATAGTTGAAGATTTTGAACCTATAGATTTAGAGTCAATGCCTGTCGACATTTTGAGTTCAACCTGTACCGGTGCCTCTGGTGCGATCAGCATTTTATGGAGTCCATCTGGAGGTAATCCACCCTATCAGTACTTTTGGAGTAATGGATATGATGGAAAAACCAACTTAGGAATACCAGCAGGTACATATGAAGTTACTGTAGAGGACTCCAAAGGTTGCTCCAATACCAAGTCCTATACCGTGAATGGCGCAGGCCAACCATCTTTGGAAGTTATTACCAGTAAAGGTACTTGTTTTGGTCATACAACCGGAGAAATAAATATAGGTTTGTCAGCCGAGATAGGCCCTTTGACATATAGTATTCCAAGTGGAGTAAACTATACTGTTTTGGCAGAGGGTATAATTCAGTTAACTGATCTTGCTATTGGTGACTATTGTATTACGGTAACAGATTCAGGTAACAGTTGTTTTACTGAGGTTTGTGAATCTATCGGAGAGGTATCTAACTACATCGACCTGACTGTTAACAGTTCTACTTCAATACAAAATAGTTGCGATTCCGAGCCAAATGGTTCAATTTTCGTAAATGCTTCAGGCGGGGTAGGAGATATCTACTACTCCTGGAGCGATGATCCATCCGCCTCCTCTCATTTAAGATCTAATCTTCTGCCAGGTGTGTATACGGTAACAGTTAGTGATGAGTGCGACAATGAAATTGTTAAATCTTATGAAGTCGAATCGGAGACTACAGATATAAATGTAGAGGCAGTTGTATCCTGTGTTTCGGCTATAACAAAAGTTGGAAAAATAGATCTAACTGTAACAGGATCTAATGGTCCATACTCCTTCTACTGGAGTAACTTTACTTATGATCAAGATTTGATAGTAGATAATTCAGGATTATATACAGTAAAAATTGTAGACATCAACGGATGTAGTATCGAAAAGACATATCAAGTAAATGATACAGATGATGATTTGGAAGCATCTGTTTTATTGTCAGACCTTTCAAACTGTGAGGATACAATGGAAGTATTGGCTTCTGTTGTCGTCCAAGGAGGTGATCCACCATATTCATTCTCATGGTGGAGTGGTGGAGAAGAAAGCACCACAACATTTAGTTATCCCGGTGATTTTCTACCAACTCCTATAAACTATAGTGTAACCGTAACTGACCAATGCAATAACAAAGTAGTTATTCAATCTTCTGTTAATTGTGAAGAATTATGTAATGATGATTGTATTGTTCTTTTTAAAACTGGTGATCCTACTTGCGTAGATGTATGTGGTGACAGTGGGCTGGGTATATTTGAATTAGGGTGTGATAAACTAAAGGTCAGAAGTTTCTGTGACGATGGCGTTTCTAGAACTTTCTTCTGGGCCGGACTGACATCCTCTTCTGGTGAGGAAACAGAATTTATTGGTGACGAAATAGTTTCTGGAATTGAACAAATAAATGTTGTAAATGAGGGACCAGGCTATGCAAATGCGATTGTTAAAAATAACTTAACTGGGTGCGTTAAATGGATTTCACTCTTTATACCATCCAAGTGTTTTTCACTTTGGAATTGGGTATGGGATTGTGATCATTGTGGCGATTTCGGTGATGGAATTGGGGACCTACCATCTGATGAGGAACCAGAGTGTTTAGATTGGGAAGTGATTAATGATATTGATAATTGCGAAATTATTTGGAAATGTGTTGATCCTCCTAATACATTTCCAGACCAAATTGACGTGATTGATGAATTTTGTTATTATGATCTTGGAAACGATCTTGGATTAATATATAGTTCTTGTGATTGTAATATTTTAGGAGGTGCGGGTGGAAGTCCATTAATTTTGGATGAGAATATTACTTCTCAATTTTGTGAGTGTAATTCACCACCTGGTATTGCTAACCCTTTTGATACTACATTTGTAAATATTAAATGCCAAACGAATCCAATTGACGTCTTGTATGATAAAGAGCAGAACAAGTTTGTATACGTTACTTCCGAATATAACCTTGATAGTATTTTTATTCCTTACGTAACCACCAATAATATTATAATAGATACATCTTACAGCTTTTCTTCATTTACATTTGAAACAAGCTTGTACCAAGCTATGACAATAGATGAAGATAGAAATTTGGTAATAACAACCTTAGATGAATACGATCAGATAAATGTTACTAAATATGATACTTTAGGGGCTACAATTTGGCATCATAAATTAACACAAGCCAACATATTAAAAGTAATTACAAGAGTTTATAAAAAAGCTCAAACAGAAATAATAACTGTTTTGAGTACTGGTTATGAAATAATGATTGTGGATGATTTTGGAAACATTGTAAGCACAACTACTGTATCAAATAACAGACAAACTTTATTTTCGGAAATTGACTCAACAATATTGAGTATAGAGTTTAACGGTCCTATTCAAATTCTTAATTTTCAAAGTAGCAGCTCTAATTTTACAACTTCTATTTCCAGTGAGATAAAAATTGTCAAATATTTCAAAGACATTAATCACAATATAGTTTTATTTTACAACTATAAATCACCGTTTTCTATAAATGGAGAAAATATCACGTTAGAAGATAAATCTTCATCAGGTATACTAGTTTTATCTAGTTCAGGCCAAATAATAAATAATTATGTTCTTCCTTTTACTAAAAACATGATGATTACAGATGTAGATATGGGTATTAAAAACAAGTTTGCTTTAATTGGATATTTTTCCAACAATACAATAGTAAACTGTACGAACCTATTTAACAATGATGAGTTATGTTCTTTTATTATCGCTTTTGATTTGACATATGACGTGCAAGGTGGATTGAGAAAGAATGATATTGAAGAACATAAAACTGATATATTAGTGTATCCTAACCCTACTAGTAGTAATCAAATTGAAATCCTATCAAATTCTGAGAATATTGAAAAAGGAAGTCTTTTATTGTACGACAATAACAATAAACTCATTTATAGAAAAGAAGATGTGCAATTATCGAATAAAATTCCATATTTATTTAACCTTGGCGAAAATGCAATTCCTGGTGTGTATATTCTTAAATTTCAAGGGACCAATACAATAGTCTCTAAAAAAGTAATATTTATAAAATGATCAGAAATATATTTTTTGTTCTAATAGTCTTATCAAGCATAGAAACTATTGGTTTTGGTCAATACAGATCGCTTGACGTAAGTCTTTATGGTTCAAACTATTTGGATCGAATTAAGGATATGGAGTATGATTATGAAATCATTAGAGATGGAAATTTGTTTCAATTCGCTTTAGGTCATTCAAATGGCCTAAAAAAACATTTATCTCTTGAAAAAAGTTTAGGAATTTCAATAGCGGAGGGAATCTATGAAAATTATCAAACCATGGTAGGTTCTGGTTCAAATGAGGAAAGAACATTCATACTTAAAAATAAACGGCTTATATTTTTGAAAATCGGTTTAGGTGCGACATATTGGTTCCATTTTCCTGGTAAAGGTCCCTATATAAATAGTGAGTTTTTATGTAATTTTCCGATAGCTGCAAAAAGTGAGGAAATGAAGAAAATTGATGATGATCCTACTGAAGTTTATGAGGTAGATTTTAAACAAGAATTAAAAGACTTCGTGCCATCTTTTAAATTAGGATTAGGTTACAATTTACTAATTTCCAGTCAGGTATTCGTAAACGCCGGTTTATATATGGATGTGAGAACTGGTTCTTACTTTAAAGTGTCCGAAGGATTTAATTTCTTAAACAGAGGTGTGGAATTAGGCCTTGGCTATATCTTTACTCAAGAAGTTAATTAAACTAATTTACTTGCATGTAAAACATCAAAGCGGTAAACGATCAATTTTCAATTTCCAACCCTAAAACTAGATGATTGGTGTTTTGTGACAAAACTT
>JBCCVV010000039.1:0-36670 GCA_039194925.1 Bacteroidota bacterium | reverse complement strand
ATCAAACCAATGCATTAGCTGAAACTATTAATGGTATTATCCAGAGATTCATTAGGGTGAATTTTGGAACTAAAGATTTAGACTTCTTCCTCTTTAGATTGAAAGCATACCTTGCCTAGCGCATCAAAATAGGAAATAGCCGAGGTTTGGTCTTTCTTGTTCAATGAAAGGGCACAGTGGTGTAGTGATATGCTATTCAATTTTGTGAAGCAATTACTACATAAAATTGACACTACTTACTCGTTACCCCACTATATTTGCGGGACTAAAATATTCTAATGTTAAAAAATCTAAAATCTAAAAACGAAATCGTCCCAAAACAGGACGAGGCTGAAATGAGCTTTTTAGATCATTTAGATGTACTGCGCAAACACATTGTTCGGTCGTTAATCGCAATTGTTATCATTGGATGTGTGCTTTTTGTGATTATTCAACCGGTATTTGATGAATTCATTTTTGCACATAAAGACCCAGATTTTATCTCTTATCGTCTTTTTTGCAATTACCTTAGAATTTGCATGACTCCTCCTGAATTAAACATTATTACAACGGAGTTGGCAGAGGAGTTTTTTCAGGCCATAAAGGTGTCCTTCTATGGTGGTTTGTTGGTTGCATTTCCTTATGTGTTTTATCAAATTTGGAGTTTTATCAAACCTGGATTGTATGCGGCGGAACAAAAGGCGGCCAGGGGAGTGGTATTTGTATGTTCCTTCCTGTTTTTAGTAGGGACTACATTTGGTTATTTCATATTGGCTCCCTTTGCCATCAATTTCCTGGTCAATTTCCGTGTGAGTCAGGCGATTACCAGTACCGTTACTCTTTCCTCCTATGTGGGGTATATGACTATGTTTATTCTACCGACAGGAATTCTTTTTCAACTTCCACTCCTAGTCTATTTTTTGGCTAAAATAGGATTGATTACACCAGAGTTTATGAGGAATTATAGGAAGCATGCCTTTGTGATTATTCTTATCATGTCGGCAATTCTTACACCTCCTGATGTAGTTACCCAATTTATGATTGGGGTGCCGGTTTATGGAATGTATGAGTTGAGTATTTTTGTCGCAGCAAGAACAGCACGAAAAAGAGAAAAAGAGTTAAATAGTTAATATCATATCGCTTAAGTAATATTTGAATGCAGAGACTTTCCTCGAATTTGACCTTATTTTTAAAGCTCACCGTACCGGTTGCATGGATTTCATTTTTTGGCTTATTCGGTTTGGTAATTTTTATTGTGGATACATCGGATAAACCTTTGCTTGCTGCTCCTTATTTTAGATATGGATATGTTTCGTTCTTTTTTCTTTTTTTGATCCTAATTTATTTTACCATTTATCAACTCAAGCGAGTTGAGCACCAAGATGGATTTATTTTTACGACCGACTATTTTAAAACCATTAAGTTTCCAATTGAAAATATAGATCGTATTTCAACCATGAATTTGTGGTTGATCAAGGTGGTGTGGTTTCATTTGAAAGCCAAAGGAATTTTTGGAAAACGAATTCCCTTCATTGCCAAAAAATCAAATTTTGAGTCTTTTCAGATGAATTACCCTCACTTTTTTAAGGCAGATTCAACTACTACTGCCTAACCTTTAGAGTTTAATACTACAAATGGACAAATAACCTCTTCCAGCGAAATACCTCCGTGCTGGAAAGTATCTCTATAAAAATTCAAATAGTACGAATAACTATTGGGGTATAAGAAAAAGGTATCCTCTTTGGCAAAAATGAATTTGCTACTCACATTAGGTTTTGGCAATCCTACTGAATGTGGGTCGCGAATTTCTAGAACGTCTTTGCGGTCGTATTGCAGATTCTTGCCCACTTTATATCTAAGATTTGTAGTGGTTTCTTTGTCGCCAATGACCTTCGAAGGAGTTTGTACTCTAATCGTACCATGATCTGTGGTGATGATTAACTGGACATCCTTATTTGCTATTTTTTTCAGTGCTGACCAAAGCGGACTGTTCAAAAACCAGGATCGAGTCAAAGAACGATATGCCGTTTCATCACTGGCCAGTTCTTTTAAGACTTCCATTTCTGTACGAGAATGAGAAAGCATGTCTATAAAGTTGTAGACAATAGCCGTAAAATCATTTGTCAAAAAATTCAGGATATTGTCATTCAGTTGTTTGGCCTTGTTGACATTTGTGACTTTAAAGTAATGAGATTTGATATCGGCTTTGATCAATCGATTGATTTGATCCTCCAGCATCTCCTTCTCCTTCATGTTCTTGCCGCCTTCTTGATTGTCATTGAGCCAATACTCAGGAAATCTTTTCTGAATGTCTCGTGGCATCATTCCCGAAAAAATAGCATTTCTGCTGTATTGAGTGGAGGTAGGTAAGATGCTGTAAAAAGCCTCCTCTTTTTCTATTCGGTACAGTTCTGTAAGAATGGGTTCAATAATTTTCCATTGATCGTATCGAAGATTATCCAATAGAATAAATATGGTTGGACGTTCTTTGGACAAGAGTGGAAAGACTTTGTGTTTCATTAGATTATGTGAGCCTAATGGGCCATCTTCATGATTGATCCAGTCCTCATAATTTTTTACCACGTATCGCGAAAATTCTTTATTGGCTTCTCTTTTTTGCATGTCAAGAATCTCTTTCATTTCCGGATTGTTCGAATCATCCAACCGAAGTTCCCAGGATATGATGCTCTTATACAGATTGGCCCATTCTTCGTAATCCAACCCATTGTTGATCTCCATCCCAATCTTTCGGAATTCTTGCTGATAATCAGTCGCTGTTTTTTGAGAAACCAGCCGTTTATTGTCAATTATTTTTTTTAGAGTCAACAGAATTTGGTTGGGGTTGACGGGTTTGATCAAATAATCATCGATTTGAGAGCCGATGGCTTCTTCCATAAGATTTTCGGCTTCATTTTTTGTGATCATGACAACGGGGATGTTTTGATTGTCCGCTTTTATTCGGGTCAAGGTCTCCAAGCCGGTAAGTCCTGGCATGCTTTCATCCAAAAATACGACATCAATATCATTTTGTTCTTTCAGAATATCTAAAGCGTCATGCCCATTGGTTACGGTTTCAACATGATATCCTTTCTTTTCTAGGAAAAATAGTTGAGGTTTTAATAAATCAATTTCATCGTCTGCCCAGAGTATTTTAATCATGTTGAACGTAGTTGTTTTGATCAGTTTAAAAAATTAAAGATGTAAAACGAATTGAATCTCAAAAAAAGTATTGAAGTCGTTTAAGAATGTATGTTAAAATAATTTGTAAGTGCTTGATTCTCAAATTGAAGCTCTTTTTAAAATTCATAGCCATCGCAATGGATTGAAAAAAAGCTTAAAAATTGTTGATCAATGACTTGAAAAGTAATTTACAATATGTTTTTAAATGACTTTATCATTTTGGTTTTTAATATTACCCTTAAGTTATCCCTTTATAATGATTATTTCACCTGTTAAAGATTTCCATAACATTATATACAGTGCTGCGTAACTAATTTATAGCTTTGCACCACCTTTATAGATTAGTTCGGCTCACACCATGGCAAAGAAAAAGATTTTTAACGATCCAGTATATGGTTTTGTAAGTTTTCCTACAGAGCTTTTATACGAACTAATAGATCATAGGTATTTCCAACGACTGCGAAGAATTTCACAATTAGGTCTCACTCATTACGTCTATCCGGGTGCTCTTCATACTCGATTTCATCACGCTTTAGGAGCTTTACATTTGATGACAGAAGCGATCCAATCATTGAGGGATAAAGACGTAAGTATAACGGATGAAGAATTCGAATCGGTTTGCATTGCCATTTTACTTCACGATATTGGACATGGGCCTTTTTCACATGCTTTGGAACACAGTATTTTGGATATTCATCATGAGGAATTATCTGTGCTGTTTATGGAGAAATTGAACGATGAATTTGATGGTAGACTTACGTTGGCCATCCAAATTTTCAAAGACCAATACGAGAAGCATTTTTTACATGAGTTGGTCAGTAGTCAGTTGGATATGGACCGGATGGATTATTTGATTAGAGACAGTTATTTTACAGGAGTAGCCGAAGGGGTCATAGGCTATGACAGGATCATAAAGATGTTGAATGTGGTGGATAATCATTTGGTAGTGGAAGAGAAGGGCATCTACAGTATTGAGAAGTTTTTGGTTGCGAGAAGGTTGATGTATTGGCAGGTTTATTTGCATAAAACGGTCCTTTCTGCCGAACAAATGCTCATTGCCATCTTAAAAAGAGCTAAAATACTCATTACCTCAAATGTTAAAATTTCGTGCTCGCAAAAACTTCACGACCTTCTTGCATCAGATTTTTCTTTAATAAGTAAAGAATTGATAGTCAAAGAATATTTAGATGCTTTTGCAGAATTGGATGATATAGACATTATGGCCTTATTGAAAAATAATACGAATCATGGTGACTTTATCCTATCATATACGTCCGAATGTTTGTTGGAAAGAAAACTTTTTAAGATATATTTACGAGAAGGAGTGTTTGAAAATAAGGTCAAAAAAGAAATTTTGCGGGATGTTGAACAAGGCCTGGGCATAGGTGAAGATTTAGCAAAAGATCTTATTCTGGAGGGGAAGGAGTCAAACCTCTCTTACAATTCAAAAAAGGAAGAAATACGGATACTACAAAAGAATGGTGAAGTTCGACCGCTTTCGGAATTTAATACAGAATTTTTAAAGCCCGAGATCGTCACCAAACATTACATTAGTTTCCCCCAATAAGCGAATTATTAAACTGTAGCTAGGAATTAATAATTTTCAGAAATAATATTTTTATAATCAAACCATTTTTCAACTATGAGAAAACTGAATTCACTATTAACGGCGATATTTACCATCGCTGCGCTAGTGGTGTCTGCTCAGCCGGACCCCACGATGCCACAGGAACCAGGTAAATGTTACGCAAGATGTTTAATTCAGGATCAATACGAAACGGTAACAGAGCAAGTCTTAGTGAGAGAGGCTGCTGTCGATGTAAGAGTTGTACCAGGGAAACCTGAAACTTTGACAGAGCAAGTTCTTACCAAAGAAGGATCTACTTCCTTAACGGCTGTACCGGCACAGTTTGAAACGGTTACGGAACAAGTGCTCACTTCCGAAGGAAATTCTTCAGTTAGCATTTCAGCTGCTACTTTTGAAACCGTAACAGAGCAAGTTTTGGCGCAGGAAAGCTATTCGGTACTTACTGGAGTGCCTGCACAATTCGAAGCCGTAACAGAACAAGTATTGGTCTCTGAGGGAGCCTCAAATGTCGTAATTACTCCAGCAGCCTTTGAAACTGCCTCCGAGCAGGTTTTGGTAAAAGACGGAGAGTCTGACCTTAGAATTATTCCTGCGTCTTTTGAAACTGTATCGGAGCAAGTACTGGCGTCTGAAGCAGAATCTTCGGTAAGAATTACTGCCGCTACATTTGAAACAGCTACTGAACAAGTTCTGGTGAATACGCATGCACCTTGTAGCTCAACTACAAATCTTGACGTAAAATTCAACTCAGGGTCCGCAGTTCTTACATCTGGGTCCAGTGCAGAAATAAATAGAATCGCTTCCTCTATCGAATGTAGTGCAGGGAAGACAATAGCCATTGTAGGACATACCGATAGCGATGGTGGTGACGCTGCCAACTTAACCCTATCAAGAAATAGAGCTAAAGCTGTTTATGATGCTTTGGTAGCTGCCGGTGCTCCATCTTCTTGTTTGAGTTACGATGGAAAAGGAGAAAGCGAACCCATTGCTACCAATAATACTTCGGCGGGAAAAAGACAGAACAGAAGAGTTGTAATGGTTACCTGCAACGACGAAGATTTAAATTCAGACGCAAATTCAATCATTGATCTCAGAATACGACCTGCATCTTTTGAAACCGTATCGGAGCAAAAGTTACAAGCCGACGGTGCTTCGAACGTGAGAATTGTTCCGGCATCATTTGAAACCGTATCGGAGCAAGTATTGGCTTCTGAGGGAGAGTCAACCGTAAGTATCAGTGAAGCAACTTTTGAAACTGTTACGGAGCAAGTATTGGTGAAAGAAGCTTATCAGGAATTAAGAGTTGTACCTGCAACTTTTGAGACTGTTACGGAGCAAGTATTGGTACAAGAAGCGTACAATGTACTTAAGGCTGTACCAGCCGAGTACGAAACCGTGACGGAACAAGTATTGGTGAAAGACGCTTATTCTAAGCTTGAGGTGGTGCCCGCAGTATACGAAACGGTAACGGAGCAAATATTAGTGAAAGATGCTTACACAACCTTAAATGTTGTGCCCGCAGTATACGAAACGGTAACGGAGCAAGTATTGGTAAAAGATGCGTACACAACCTTGAGATCGGTGCCTGCTACGTACGAAACGGTAACGGAACAAGTATTAGTAAAAGATGCATACACTACCTTGAAAAAAGTACCTGCAACGTACGAAACGGTAACGGAGCAAGTATTGAAAAAAGATGCATATACCAGACTTACGGCTGTAGCTGCAGAATATGAGACGGTAACAGAGCAAGTATTGGTAAAAGATGCATATACAACGATCAATGTTATTCCAGCAACATTTGAAACCGTTACAGAGCAGGTATTGGTAAAAGAAGCTTACAATACACTTACTGCCGTAGCTGCGGAATATGAGACGGTAACGGAGCAAGTATTGGTAAAAGATGCATATACTACCATTAAGGTGATTCCTGCAGTATATGAGACCGTAACCGAGCAAGTATTGGTTTCTGAAGCATCATCAAGAATTGAGACCAGACCGGCTAATTACAGAACAGTAGTTGATACCATCGTTGTTGAACCTGCTTCTACAAAATGGGAAAAGAAGGTAGCGGATAGAAACTGTCTTTCGGCTGATCCTGACGATTGTTTGGTGTGGTGTTTGGTAGAAGTGCCAGAGAGAACAAGAACAGTATCCCGGCAAGTAAGAGTTGGATGTGATGATGGATGGACGGATGATGGAGAGTGTACTAGAGTCATTGATATTCCAGCAGAATACACAACTCGATCCTACCAGAAATTGGTAACGGACGCAACAACCGAAGTTGTCGAAGTACCAGCGGAATATGCAACCAGAACGTATAGAAAGATTGTTTCTAATGCCACTACTACAGAAAACAATATTGAGGCAGAATATACGACCAGAACATATCAAAAATTGACTACGGATGCAACTACCGAAGTGGTAGAAGTCCCCGCAGAATATACAACCAGAACATATCAAAAGTTAGTAACTGCAGCAACTACAGAATCTGAACAAGTACCAGCAGAATATGAAACGATAAGTTATACGAAGTTGGCTACAGATGCTACCACTGAGGCCGTAACGGTACCTGCAGAATATACGACCAGATCTTACAGGAAATTAGTTACTCCTGCTACCACTGAATCCGTAGAAGTGCCCGCAGAATATACTAACAGAACATACAAAAAGTTAGTTTCTACTGCAACGACAGAATCTGTAACGGTACCCGCAGAATATACTACAAGATCATATAAGAAATTGGTTACTCCAGCTACCACAAATGTAACTGAGGTTCCCGCTCAATATGAAACCAGATCTTACCGCAAGTTGGTATCGGAAGCAACAACAACTACCGAGGCAATAGAGGCGAAGTATGAAACCAGAACATACCAAAAAATGACTACGCCTGCAACTACCGAAGTGGTTGAAATACCCGCAGAATATGCGACTAGAACATACAGAAAGCTTACTAAAAATGCTGAATCGACTAATTCCAGAGAAGATGACAGATATGAGTCCAGATCCTACCAGAAATTAGTTACAGATGCGACTTCGGAAAATACAACCGGAGAAGCACAGTATACTACGGTATCAATGCAAAAGCTAGTAAGCGATGCGGCTACTGAAGCTGTTTACGGTGGTCCTCAATATACTTCGAGATCTTTCCAAAGGTTGGTATCTGATGCATCTTCTGAAGAATCCCGGGGAGAACCACGCTATGCGACATATACATATCAAAAGCTTAAATCTGATGCAACTACGGAAGGATTACCTTGTAGCGGACAGTCAACCAGGTTGAATGTGAATTTTGCCACTGCGTCTGCGGTATTGACGGGCAATTCAAATGCAGAGATTAATAGAGTTGCAGCTATGATGACCGGAGATCCAACGATGACTGGTGTTATTGTCGGACATACGGATAGCGATGGAAACGACGCCTCAAACCTCGTCCTTTCAAGAAACAGAGCAAAAGCAGTTTATGATGCTTTGGTTGCCGCAGGTGTTGATGCATCAAGATTGAGCTACGAAGGTAGAGGAGAAACTTCTCCAATTGCTACCAACAATACTGCTGACGGAAAAAGACAAAATAGAAGAGTAGAGCTTGTGTCAACAGGTGAAGGTGGTGACGGAGATTGCAAGTCATACAAAACAAGAACGTATCAGAGACTTGTTACGGATGCAACTTCTACGAATACTACAGGAGATGCACAATATACATCGAGAACGTACCAGAAGTTGGTAACTCCAGCTACCACTACTTCTTCCACGGTTGAGGCTAAATACCAAACAAGAACGTATGAGAAAATGACAAGTAGTGCTTCCGCTAGTGAGAGTACTTCTCCTGAGGAGTATGCAAGCAGATCATATCAGAAATTAGCCAGTGCAGCAACTACTACCTCTAATGAGGTGGCTGCTCAGTATCAGACTAGATCGTATACAAGAACAAGTGCACCAACAATTGAGAAGATCGACGTGGATCCTCAATACAAGACGATTACTAAAAGACAATTAGTGAAAGCTGGTGGATTTACAGAATGGAAAGAGGTCATTTGTGCTGCTGATGTTACCCCTGTTTTGTACAAGAAAATTCAGCAAGCGCTTATCGATAGAGGCTACGATGTGGGACCTGCAGGGGCAGATGGTATTGTAGGAAGAGCTACTAAAGAAGCTTTGGTTAAATTCCAAAAAGACAATGGTCTTCCAGTAGGATCTCTTGACGTAGAAACGATGAGAGCACTTGGAGTACAATAAATGAAATTCTAACTTAGGGATTTCAATAATAATGAAGCCTGTAGGAATCGATTCCTACAGGCTTCTTTTATTTGAAAATGGAGCAAATAATTCTTCACATTATTTTTTTCAAAATATATAGTCATTCACTGTAAACAATAGTATTTTTGCAGTCAATTCATAAAAATTAGAAAATCGTATAGCAATATGGACGCATTGGTACAATCGTTAATCGCCAAAGAATTGCATAGACAGCGATCGGGGCTGGAATTGATAGCTTCAGAGAATTTTACCAGCCAGGCGGTAATAGATGCAATGGGATCTTGTTTGACCAACAAATATGCAGAAGGTTATCCGGGAAAAAGATATTATGGAGGGTGTGAAATTGTCGATGAAATTGAAAACCTTGCGATTGATCGGTTGTGCGAACTGTTCGGAGCAGAATATGCCAACGTCCAACCGCACTCGGGGGCTCAGGCAAATGCAGCAGTTTTTCTAGCTGTTCTGAATCCAGGAGACAATATTTTAGGGTTTGATCTATCTCATGGGGGGCATCTTTCTCATGGATCACCGGTGAATTTTTCTGGTAAAGTCTACAACGCATATTTCTATGGTGTAGAGGAAGATACCGGAACGATTGATATGGACAAAGTAGAAGCTAAGGCCAAAGAGGTTCAACCCAAGTTGATTGTTTGTGGTGCGTCAGCATACAGCCGGGATTGGGATTATGAGCGTTTTAGAGCGATTGCGGATGAGGTAGGTGCATTGCTTTTAGGTGATATTGCTCATCCAGCAGGATTGATAGCTTCGGGGCATTTGAAAGATCCTATGCAGTTCTGTCATATTGTTACTTCTACTACGCACAAGACATTGAGAGGTCCTAGAGGAGGATTGATCATGATGGGTAAGAACTTTGAAAACCCTTGGGGACGTACAACCAAGAAAGGTAACCCTATCAAAATGTCTTCTATCCTCAATAGTGGTGTATTCCCAGGAATGCAGGGAGGACCTTTGGAGCATGTCATTGCAGCTAAAGCTGTAGCTTTCGGTGAAGCATTGCAGCCAGAATTCAAAACGTATGGTGCCCAAGTGATAAAAAATGCCCAAGCAATGGCAAATGCTTTTGTGGAAAGAGGATATAAATTAATCTCCGGGGGGACGGATAATCACCTTATGCTCATTGATTTAAGATCAAAAGGTGATGTTACCGGGAGAGACGCAGAAAATGCCCTGGTAAAAGCGGACATTACAATCAACAAGAATATGGTGCCTTTTGACTCCAGGTCACCATTTGTTACATCAGGAATACGATTGGGAACTCCGGCAATTACAACAAGAGGATTAAAAGAAAATGACTGTCGCCAAATCGTAGAATGGGTGGACAGAATAATTTCTGATTTCAGTAATGAGGCGCTTATTTCTACCATTAAGGGAGAGATTAATGAGTTTATGACGGAATTTCCTTTGTATGAAGGTGTTTCTGAGATGATATAGTAGCATATAGCGTAAAGGAGCATTTCAAATATTCATTTGAAGCAGATTTAACCTTTCTTAAAGGAGTTGGATTTCTTGGTAAAGATAACAATCATTATAGTCGTAACTTTGTCTAATTCTCTGCTTCGGCAGAGTTGACAAATTCTTATACCAGCCACATTAAAATTGAACAAAACAAAATAGACTAGAAAAAAGGAATTTAAATTTCAGTCTCTATTTTGTAATTATTTCTACCGTAGGCACTTCGGCTTACCAGTTCTGCTACAAATCCGGCAATAAAGAGCTGTACCCCTACAATAATTAAGAGTATGCCCAAGAAAAAAGATGGACGATCTGCTATTCCAGGGATCCCCCAAAAGATTTTAGAGACACTTAAATATACTAGAAGCCCAATTCCAACAATTGAGAAAATAATGCCAATAACCCCAAAAAAGTGCATTGGTCTCTTACCAAATTTCCCCATAAACATGATGGAAAATAGGTCTAAAGGACCATAAATAAATCGGGAAAGACCAAATTTCGTTACGCCATATTTTCTTGCTTGATGTTTTACGACTTTTTCTCCTACTTTGGTGAATCCGGCCCATTTCGCAATAACCGGTATATAACGGTGCATTTCACCGTAGACTTCTATGTTCTTGACTACATTGCTATCGTAAGATTTTAGCCCACAATTCATATCGTGAAGCTTCACGCCGCTCATCCAACTTGTGACACTATTGTATAATTTGGTAGGTATCGTTTTAGAAAGTGGATCAAACCGCTTTTTTTTCCATCCCGATACGAGATCATAGTTTTCCTCTACAATCATTCTGTATAATTCAGGTATTTCATCGGGGCTGTCTTGCAGATCTGCATCCATCGTGATCACAACATCTCCTTTTATAGCATTAAATCCAACATTCAGAGCGGCGCTCTTTCCGTAATTTCTTCTAAACTTAATGGCTCGGATGTTGCTGTTTTTCTTTTTTAGATCAAGAATGGTCTGCCAGGAATTATCCGTACTTCCATCATCGATAAATAGAATTTCGTATGTGAATTTATGTTCATCCATCACCCGTTTTATCCATTCGCTCAGTTCAGGCAAGGACTCTTCCTCATTTAGAAGTGGTATTACTACAGAGATATTCAAATCAAACTAAATTTTTACAAATTTAAGTTTTGTATTTCGCTTCGTTTCTAATTTGAGATAAAAAGTAAGATTCATCTGCAATTGTTTTCGTTAGGAATCCAAGGTGTCGCCATCATTCACCTTTTTGGTTATGGCAGAGATGACCAGTGCCAGGACAAATCCAGGAAAGATCAATCCAATTAAATAATTTAGAAAGCTCAATGAGAATGACATTTGAAATTCCTGATCTTCCAATTGATCGTGCACGAGATCCATTTGCTCTTCATTTCCGCCAGCCAAGTTGGCAAAATACTCTGCGGTTTCAAGGGAAACTTCACGCATGGTATCTTGAAGCGAAGGGTCAAATACATTGAACATCAAATAAATATAACTGGCGTAAAAAAAAGTGCCGATTACATAGGTTGTAAATGTAGCTTTTAAGGCTTCACCAAAACTTAAAAATCCTTCATTGTTTCGTTTTTCTTCAACAGCACTCCGATACATAAAGAAAATAATAAGAACATAACCAAAAAAAGCTACTGCATTAAGTATCCATTTTGGATTAATCATGTAACAGACCTGACTATAAACCAGGTATACTATTCCAAGTAAGATTCCGTTTTTTACGCCTGAATTTGCAAACATATTCCAAAGGGTTTTCATTCACTATTGATACCAGCTAAGATAATTGATAAATCAGAATAACCTTTCTAATTTTTACGATCTTTTTCGTTCTATACCATAAGGTTTACGGAAGTGTTATTGATAGTTGCGATTACTTTGCCTTTAAATGCAGTATTTATAAAAGGAGAATTATGAGAAAGGGACTTGATATCCGATTCTTTATATTTCCATTCTACGTCGGGGTCAAATATGGTAAGCTTAGCCTGTTCTCCCACTGTGATTTTAGGAACTTCCATGCCCATGGCCTCTCTCGGTCCGATGGAGAGCTTATGAATAATGGTATGTAAATCCAGATCCTTGCCTTTATAAGAATTAAGGGCAGCAAAACAAGTTTCTAATCCAATTGCGCCATGAGATGCATAGGGAAATTCTAAATGTTTCTTTTCAATTTCCAAAGGATAATGATTGGATGCTATATAATCTAACGTTCCGTCCGCAACCCCTTTTCGCAAAGACTTTTGATCTTTAAGGCTTCTAAGTATGGGCTTTACTTTGAAGTTGGAATTGAAGTCACTCAAGTTTTCATGCGATTTGATTAAATTCAAATATGAGACTCCAGCAACAATTTTTTCAATTGATTTTTTCCCTTTGCGAATGGTGTCTACACTTTCTTTACTGCTGATTAAATGTATGCATAGTTTGGAGTTGGCATAATCTTGCAATTGCACATCCCTGAACGTTACTAAATTTTCTGCAAGTGAAGGACTGCCTTTCATTCCAATAGATGTACTGACATCTCCTTCATGGATTAGATCTTCATTGGCTAAGGAAGGATCGTTTGGGTGGTGAAGTATTACTCCATCGAATTGTTTTACATATTGGAGGGCACGCAGCAAAACTCCACTTTTCTCTACTGGTTTGAGACCATCTGTAAATCCAACTGCACCGGCATGATGCATGTCGATAAGCTCGGAGATCGAATCACCTTTTAAATCCTGACTTAAGGCACCCAGTGGATGAAAATCGACACCCAAAGTCTGTCCAGTTGAGATAAGACTTTTAATCTGAGCTTTGGATTGTATGGCAGGAATCGTTTTAGGCATTGTAACCAAGTCTGTAAAACCACCGCTAGCAGCTGCGTTTGTCAAGGTCTCGAATGTCTCTCTATGTTCATAGCCTGGTTCTCCAAGGTGTGTACCAATATCCATCCAGCCTATGGAGACATGCAAATTACTACCTTTTATGATCTTAGCTTTGGGATCATAAATATTTTGAGCGATTCGACTTAGCGTGCCTTTCTCGATCAGAATATCGACTTTCTTTCCATCAAATTTAGACCCTTGATGGATTACCCTGCAATTTTTAATAAGATGTTTCATGCTGTTGATTCTCCGATGTATTATTTTTCAGACCATAGCCTAAGTAGTAGGATTTCTATAGCCAAAAAAATCAAGGCAAAGATAAGGCACCATCTCCACAATACGATTCCTTTGTCTTTTTCATTGATATAAGAAGAGAAATTAGCTTTGAGTGAAGCATCAAGGAGGTTTATATTGGCTTTGTTGGCTAGTAATTGCATATCCGCTGGTGATGTAACTTCCAGATTGCTTTCATCCCGATCATAGTTAAACGCCAAATCGGCTATATTCTCATTGTCCAATTCGAGCGAATAGAATCCATTTGTGGATATTTGATTATTTACATTAAGCAGAATTTTATTGCCTAGATTAGTTTGTCCCGGAATAAATTCTTCTACCCCTTTTATGGTATACACCAAATCACCGTTGGATATCTTATTCTCAGCTTCGATCACTTCATCGTCTCCGATGGTATAACTTAGCTTCTGAGCTTTAGTAGCGGCAATGGCCATTTTATAGAGCATTGGGACAAATATTTCTGCATTCAGGACCAGATCATTTACATCACTTTGAAGTGAACTGGTGCATAAATACAAATGTCCGTCGCCTCGTACATATTTGACCAAATAATTTGATCCATCTCTATATCGAAGTAAGGATTCCTGGGCCCTGTTTTGATAATTGGTAAGTCCGAAATTCTTATTTGTTGTCGGAAGGGTAATATTTCTTCCCACATATTCATAGACGTCCTTGAAAATAAACTCCTCATCATTCAAAGCGGATACCGTTTTCTTTCCTTCCTGGATTTCCCGAAGATTGTTGGCCGAAAGGTTGTTGAGGAAATTATTATAACTTTCTAAAGATGCAAATTCACTTGGGAAAACAATCACATTACCTCCATTTATAATGTAATTATCAAGTTCTGAGGCCAGCCCACTTGATATTTCTCTGAGATCGTTTAGTATTACCAAATCAAAATCCCTTATCCTGGAATAATCAACGCGGTTTTGATTTTGATTCGTTAAGCTGTAGAGGTTCAAACCTTTGAAGAGTGCTGTCAAATATCTATTATCCGTAGTATTGTTTATGGCCAAGACCTTAATGTTTTCCGGGACATTTAATGCGATAAGATAGCGATCATCAAATTGTACCGGATAATCTGATATTTTCAATTCTGCTCTATGCCAACCTGATTTTAATAATGTAAGATTGATCGTATCACTGACTGAGGTTCTTGGAGGTATATTAAAGGTACCTTCCGGTTTTTCCTGACCATCCTTAAGCATGCTCAAACGCACTCCTTCAATTTCTTCATCGCTGTGATTTGTGATTTTTACCAGCAACTTGTTGTTTTGATTGAGCATTGGTACGGGTGCTTCCAACCACACACTATCCAGACTAATGTTTTTTTCCTGGACGGCTTGAAGCGGTAGCAAATTGAGTTCTGCTATGGTATCTTCATAGGTTACCAAATCATTGATAGATTTTTGGAAATCTGATATGAGGTATAGAATTTCATTTTCTTCTTTGGAGTCTATCGCTTGTTTTTGACGATTTATCACTTTTGAAAGTTCCCTTACGGCCGGAGTAATCTCGATTTCATTGATCAATGCCAAAGCGTCTTCTTTACTTACCAAACGCTGATGTCTGCCTTCGAATGAATGAGTCAGTATTTGGAATTTATCTTCCTCGCTGTATGCGTTTATGACCTGTCTTGCTTTTTCCTTGGCAATATCAATAAGTGGAGTTTCATTCTGTAATGCATTCATAGAAAATGAGTTGTCTATAAATACACTGACGGCATTGTTTCCCTTTTTTACAGAATCCCCTTGTGGAATAAATGGTTGAGCAAAGGCAAAAACCAACGCTGTTACCGCCAAAATTCTGGATAGTAGAATTAAAAGGTTCTTGAGCCTGTTTCTGCTACTTGTCTCTTCCTTGATTTCCTCAAGGTATTTCACATTTGTAAAATAGACCTTTTTAAACCTTCTAAAATAGAAGAGATGGATTATGATCGGTATGGCGATGGCCAGTAGTGCCCACAAAAATGATGGATATAAAAACTGCATATACGCGCAAAAATAGAATTTACAACTGAATCCAATAGTTAACGAAGACCTAAAGCGTAATGTTTTTTGATTATTGTATTTATCGGTAAATAGTTTTAAGTACTTTGAAAAGTAGTTGCATTAGTTTTCGCATTTACATTATCATGGAAGGGTAAATAGAGTCATGCTTCAATATCAAATAGCTCAAATATGTTCATTTATGTTTTTGATCCCTAAAAAGCTTTAATGAACGGATTTAAGTGGAGATAAAGTGCCTTTATAGAAAGTGGTTGCGATTTTATAAATTCCTCATAATCTCATGTACATTAGACTTCTTATTTGATTTAATACTAAAGTGCATGAAATTCCGTTTTCGACTATCATTATTGCCAATGCTTTTTATCTGCCTGGTTTTTACGACTAGCGAAGCCCAAGAACTTAACCTGGATCATTGGAAAAATCTAAGTTTTCGAAATATCGGTCCAGCGGGAATGAGCGGTCGGGTGACGGCCATTGATGTGGATTTATCAGATAAAGATCGAATCTATGCGGGGACGGCTTCCGGGGGAGTATGGCTGAGCGAAAACGGAGGGATTTCATGGGAACCTATATTTGATGATCAACCTACACTTTCTATCGGATCAATCAAGATCAATCAGAAGAATCCCAGCGAGATTTGGGTAGGAACTGGTGAAGGGAATCCAAGAAATTCATTGAATACTGGAGCTGGAATTTATAAGTCTTTAGATGGCGGGAAGACCTGGAAGTTGATGGGTTTAGAAAAAACAAAGGTGATTCATAGGATTATAATCCATAGAGATGATCCAAATACTGTATTTGCGGGAGCGATGGGTGCCACTTGGGGACCAACCGAGGACCGAGGTGTGTATAAAACTACCGATGGTGGCAAGACTTGGAAGAAAATCTTGTACACTAATAATAAGTCTGGTGTAGCAGATATGGTCGTTGATCCAGCTAATCCAAACAAATTGATTGTGGCCATGTATGAGCATTTAAGAAGGCCTTGGGATTTCGTATCCGGTGGAGAGGGAAGCGGATTGCACATCACCTACGATGGCGGAGCAAATTGGAAACAAATTACCTCTAAAGAAGGTCTGCCCAAAGGAGATTTGGGCAGAATAGGAATTGCGATAGCTCCTTCCATGCCAAATTTGGTATATGCGCTGGTGGAAGCCAAGGAAAATGGACTGTACAAAAGTATGGATGGGGGAGAGAACTGGAGTCTGGTTTCTAAAAAGAATATAGGTAACCGGCCTTTTTATTATTCGGAGATCTATGTAGACCCACAAAATGAAAATAGAATTTATAACCTCTGGTCGTATGTTTCGAAAAGTGAAGATGGAGGCAAGACGTTCAAGACCATTATGGATTATGGGAATGCGGTGCACCCTGATCATCATGCGCTTTGGATAGATCCTACCGATCCTACATATTTGATCAATGGCAACGATGGAGGAATGAACATTTCCAGAGACAGAGGAGAATCCTGGAGATTTGTACATAATCTTCCCGTTGGTCAGTTTTATCATGTAAATATTGACAACGATTGGCCTTACAATGTTTATGGTGGAATGCAAGACAATGGTTCCTGGATAGGGCCATCCATGGAGATGAAAAGCGGAGGAATTCGTAATTATGACTTTCAGGAGTTGTACTTTGGTGATGGTTTTGATGTAGTGCCATTTCCTGATGACAGCAGATATGGTTGGGCGATGTCACAAGGCGGAAATCTTGGGTTTTACGACCGTGAAACCGGAGATGTAAAACGTGCAAAGCCGGTGCACCCTGACGGAAAGACGTTAAGGTTTAATTGGAATGCTCCTATCGCTCAGGATCCCAACAATCCCTGCGGTATATATTACGGTAGCCAATATTTGCACTATACGGACGATTGCGGTGATTCGTATGTCTTGCTATCCGGTGATCTTACGACCAATGATACTTCAAAACAGCATCAAGATGTAAGTGGTGGATTAACCATTGATGCTACTCAGGCCGAAAATCATACAACTATTCTTTCCATAGCTCCAAGTCCGGTAGATGATAAAGTGATTTGGGTAGGAACAGATGACGGAAATCTTCAATTGACAAGAGACGGTGGAAAATCATGGGATAATATCAATTCTAGATTGGTGGGTGCTCCGAATGGTGTATGGATCCCACAAATTGTAGTATCTGAGAAAAATGCGGGTGAGGCATTTGTGGTGGTCAACAATTATCGAAAAAACGACTACAGTGCGTATGCATATCATACAACGGATTACGGCGCTACATTTAGGCGAATTGCAGATGATCGACAAGTGAAAGCCTTTGTTTTGTCTATCGTTCAGGATCCGTTAGAACCCAATCTTCTATTTTTAGGTACGGATGCTGGTCTTTATATGTCATTGGACAAAGGCAAAAATTGGCAACATATGAATGAGGGATTTCCTGCGGTTCAGGTTTCTGATCTCAAAATTCATCCTCGAGAACACGATCTGGTCATTGGTACTTTTGGTAGGGCTTTTTGGATACTCGATGATATCCGACCACTAAGAGCACTGGCTACAAATGGGACCGGTGTACTGGATAAAGAACTGGCGCTTTTTGATTCACCCACTGCATTTCATACTTCCAGAAGGTCTTATGATGGAATACGGTTTAATGCCCAAGGCGAATTTATTGGTGAAAATAAAAGTGTAGGGTATGCCAAAATCAATGTTTGGAAACAACCAGGCGATGATATGGATAAAGAAGAAAAAGTGAAGCTATACGTGAAAAATTCTGGTGGTGATACGATTCGGACGTTATCAAGAGAAGTGAAAGGAGGATACGGAACCTTACGTTGGGGATTAAATGAGGATGGTGTTCGATTTCCCAGAAGATCAGAACCAGAGAAGGAGGATGATTTACCCAGTGGCATTGATGTCATGCCGGGTGACTATAAGATCGTAGTTGAAATGGGTGATCATGTTGATTCGACTATCGTAACTGTAAAATTGGATCCTAGAACAGAAATGGGAGTTGCCGACTTTTCAGCCAAGATAAATGCCCAAAAAGAGTTTCAGAAAACCATTACTATGGCTACGGAAGGAATGAATCGTATCATTCGGGCCAAAAAAATGCTGAAAAAGGTTAAGGGAATGATGAGCAATCAGGAAGAAGAAATAAAAACGGAGGTAGATAGTTTGAATAAAATGTTGACTACCGAGTTGGATAGTCTGGAAAAGCTATATATGATGCCTGAAGGACTTAAGGGGATTCAAAGAAACCCAAATAATCTCCGAGGTAAACTTTTCACAGCTTCTGGATTTCTCAGGGGCAGTTGGGGTAAGCCGGGTGCGAATGCCATTAATGCGGTAAGCGATGCTCAAAATATCACGAGGACTACCGTAGAAGCAGTAAATGATTTCATAGAAAACAAGTGGATACCGTATGAAACGAGGATCAAGGAAATTCAGATCAAATTGTTTGAAGGAGATATAGATGCGGTGAAGTTGGAGTGAAAATTTAATTGAGATAATCGTTTAAATTACACAGCATTAGCAAGTTTATACAATTCAGAATTGGAGTTCGCATGCGCCAATGCTCAATTCTTACCACATTTGAGAAACATGTGACAAAAAAGTAATTTAATCTATTCCGTTCATTTTAAATTTATTTTATACATTGGTATAGAAAGGTAATTCAAAGATTCAGTTTAAAGTACTATTTGGTAAGTGAAATAGCTCAATCCCGATTTGAGATTCACTTTTTAATCTCTCATTGTTAAGATCAACATTGAAGAGGGTCAACTGTAATACGCTCAGATATGAATCATGTCTCCTTAATCAGTACATTGGATGATGTTACGAACCATAACCTGATTCGAAACTCTAATATGAAGGACTACTTAAAGGAAGTCTCAAGTTCATTGGTTTCTCATTTGCATTTGGAAGACTTCGTTGTCTATTTCAAACACAGATCCAAAAGCTTATTAAAACAAGTTGTTAAAGCCAACAAAAATGATGGAGTTTTTATTCCAAGCCTTTCATATACAATTGAAATGGGACAAGGAATTGTAGGTTCCAGTGCAAAGCAAAAGACACCTATTATTGTCAATGATACGAGTAAAAATTCCGCCTATATTTCTGAAGATGCTTTTCGGTACTCTGAATTAGTAGTACCAATAATGCACCACAATACGATAGTGGGTGTGCTTGATTCCGAAAATTCCAATAAGGATTTCTACAATTTGGATTTAATGCACCTCTTTGGAATCACTGCCAAACTGATCAGCTTTTTTCTTACTGAATCAAAATGCAAAAAGAAAGAAAACCTAGAACAAGAATACTATTTCATGTTTATCAATGAACTCACTAAAAATCAGCTTTATCTGAACGAGGATCTTTCGGCCAAAGAAGTTGCAGATATAATTCAGATTTCTCCCGCATATTTTTCACATATTGTAAATAAGGTTAGCGGCCAAACGTTCAATTCCATTGTGAATTCTCATCGTGTACACCATATTGTCGATCTTTTAAAAAAGAATGAACATCAAAATCGCACATTACTCGCTATTGCATTCGCCTCGGGGTTTAACTCCAAATCATCATTTAATCTGAATTTTAGAAGGATTACCAAAAAATCGCCATCGGAATTTATTGCTGCGTTAAGGAGTTGTTGAATTATTGAATTATAGTTATTCAGTTATTCAATTATTCAGTTGTTCAGTTGATGAGTTGTTGAATTATAGAGTTGTTGTGTTTTTGAGGCCGGATGGCAGCAATGAAAGTGTTGCGTTAAGTGATTTTCTGTGCAGAAAAGGTTATTTAGTCGTTCAAGTATTCAGCTCAGAGTGTAGCGTGTAGATAAACGAGGGCACGAAGCGATCGAATACCCACCAAATCTATTGAATACTCATCTCCAGGTCGGGAATACTCAAATGAATTGATGGAATACTCATCTGGTATTGAACAGGGATTCTTAGGTATTTATATTTGTAGCAAAGTGAAATAGTAGATATTAACACCCAAATTTGAATGGAAAACAGTATTTCACACTCACCACATTGCCCTTAAATTATACCATCCCTCTGCGAGAATCTTGCTTTTTTGGTAAGATTCCTCTCAGAAGGGTATCTTTAAGAGCTAATTCTGGTTAACATCCTAAAACAGACTTTTTGAAACAGGCAGTTCTCATATTTTTTTTTCTGTACTTTGTTTTGATTGCTTATAGCCAAGTACCCTCTTCTTTACACTTTGAGTTGGTTGAAACAGAGAATCAGCCAAATTTAGAATATGTTACTCAGTTTAATAGCGATGCATATGGCAATCTTTGGATCTCTTCTCTAAGAGGATTGTTCAAATTCGACGGGTACAAATCCGATTTGTATGTCCATGATCCCAATGACTCCTTGTCTTTGGTCAATAATCGAGTGTTTAGTACTTTCCTGAGTGACAATGGCGACCTATGGATTTGCGCGGCAAGAGGAGTTCAGAAATACAACAGCGAAAAGGATGTATTCGAACTGAGAATGAAAAACTACATCCGGACACGAAAAGATGTGTACGACCTTTCTTTCAATTGTGCTTTGGATTTGGATAGCGATCGATTGCTTATCGGATATAAAAGAGGTTTACTCATCTACAATAAATTGACCGATGAAGTAGAAAAAATTGATACGCTGGATGTCAGTAGTAAAAGAGACGGCTATTCTTCGTCTACTCATGTATTGGAGATGGTTGAAGACAATGTGGATGAAGATGTTATATGGTTACTCACAAGGATGGGAATATTCAAGTACTACAAGTCTGTGCAAAGAGCGGATCTTATTTCAAATGACCTTGGCATTGAATTCATTAATAATAAAGATCGAGGCCATACACTTTCGGTGATCGGCAATGAATTGTTGTTGGTTTCAAACTACTTTCAAGTATTTACCTACAACAAATCATCCAGTCGATGGCGAACAATTTCGAATGGAATCAATGAAAAAGATAAGAAATATATTCGAAATGCGATCTCGGTTGTGGATGACTATGTTTTGATCGTTTATATGGATCAGGGAATTGACTTTTATCTCCCCAATTCGAAGAGGTTGAAACCAATGCCCACGTATTTTGAAGAGGGTTTGGAAAGGGATGTGTTTAGCAGTGGTATGATTGATGACAATGGATACTTAACCTTCATAAATGGCAACGCTAAATACATGAAGACGAAAGCTCCGTTGGTGCCATTTCATAGAAAACCTGCGTTGTCAATAAATGATCTTATAGTGAATGGGTTCAAACTTTCCAAAGCAGATTACTCAGTGGACCAAATGAAACTGAAGAATTATGAACGAAATCTTGAATTCAAACTAGGCCTTACGTACCCAGACCTCAACGTCCCAATCAAGTATTATTACACCTTGGATAAAAATCGCCAATCATGGGTTGAGTTGGGTAAGGATAGGAAGATTGAATTATTCAAGTTAGAGTCGGGCAATCATACTATTTATGGTAAAGTTGTATATGGTAATGAGCAAATCGAAGGTGAAATACTATCTCTTACGGTAGCTAGACATTTTTATGAAACGTGGTGGTTTCGAGCCCTTTTTATTTTGGTATTTGGTTCGGTAGTATTTTTATTTTACTGGCAGTACAAGTCCCGAAAAATGGATAAGCAGGCATTTAATACAGCGTTGTTAGGTTTGCAGATGAATTCATTGCGCTCCCAAATGAATCCCCATTTCCTGTTTAATTCTCTAAACTCGGTTAAAAACTACATGGTTAACAGAGGTGCCGATGAGGCTGCAGATTATCTTACCAAGTTCTCTTTGTTGATCCGGAAGATATTGGAAAATTCACGAAAAAAGTTGTTGACGTTAGAGGAAGAGGTAGAAATGTTGGACTTGTACATTGAAATGGAAAAAAAGCGTTTCAGCGAAAAATTCTCCTACAAGTTAGAGGTGGACCAGTCCATAGATCAAACACATTTCTATCTGGCTCCAATGATCATTCAACCATACATCGAAAATGCTATTTGGCATGGATTGATGAATAAGGAATCGGATCGGAATCTTAGTGTGCGATTTCTGCCGGATGGGGAAAATGTGATTTGCTATATCGTAGACAATGGGATCGGCAGGGTAGAGGCCAGAAAACGAAGCAGAAATCAAAACTCAAGTAAAAAATCACTGGGTATGGAAATTACCGGTGATCATCTATCGGTGATTAACAAATTATATCAAATAAATGCCGCGGTAGATATCGAGGATTGTTATGATCAAAAGGGAAATCCCACAGGCACGAAGGTGAAAATATTTTTACCACTACTGCACAAAAATTAAAAAAAAAGAAATGATTAAAGCTGTTATTATTGACGATGAGGACAATTGCATTGAAGTACTTCAATACGAACTGAAAAGACATCATCCAGAAGTGGAAATTGTTGCCAGTTTCCATAGTTCTACAGAGGCATTGTCCGAGATTGGTTCTTTAGAAGTCGATGTTGTCTTTCTTGATATTGAGATGCCCAAGTACAATGCTTTTCAATTTTTAGATGCCTTAACCCATATTGATTTTCAAATCATTTTTACTACCGCCTATGATCATTATGCATTGCGTGCATTTCGATACTATGCCGTGGATTATTTGTTAAAGCCGATTGATAATGGTAGCCTAAAAGATGCGATCAATCGTGTAAGCAATAGCAAGCGACCATGGCAAAAACAAATATTGACCGAAATCTACAGTAAGATCAATTCTCCAAATACCATTTTTTCAAAAATTGTCTTGCCCACTTCAAGTGGCTATGAGTTTGTAGAGATCAGTGATATTTTAAGATGTGAGGCCAATAGCAACTATGCAACCGTTTATCTCATTTCAGGATCCAGGATTGTAATCTCACGACCTTTAAAATATTTGGGCGAATTACTTGAAGGTCATGGTTTTTTTAGAATTCATCAATCCAATCTGGTCAATTTAAGTTACTTGAAGAAGTATGACAAAAATGATGGTGGGTATGTAACAATGACCGATGGTTCGAGGGTGAATGTAGCCAATGCCAAGAAATCCAGTTTTGAGGCATTTTTAAAGGGTAGGTAATAAACAAAAAAAGCAGCTTCAACTTAATGAAACTGCCTCTTTTATTTTTGTATGGTCTTTAATCTATGAAGTCGCTTTTTTCTTAGCAGTACACGTTTTTTTGCATGCTTTTGCACCTTTTGTACATTGCTTCTTAGCTTCCATATTTTTAACTTCACCTGTCTGAACATCTTTTTCCATTGAGGCTGAAGCTACTTTAGTAAATTTCTTAGACTGGCCGCAGTATTTTACTTCATCCCATGCTACTTTCCCTGATTGCTCGCATACAGATTTTTGGTAGTATGATTTTGTTCCGCTTATTCCACATACCCTTGTAGTGATGTTTTCGTCCGCTTCTGCAGCTACATCTGCTTCGGTCATCGCAGACGCAACTCTGGTAGTCGTTGTAGTCTCTGCTGAAGTTGTTGCACCTTTTTTACTAGCGCAGCATTTTGCACTTGCCTTTTTTGAGCATGTCTTAGTCGATTGAGCATTTACGGCAACTCCTGCAAACATGAGGAAAGATAAAGCGAATAGAATCTTTTTCATTTGATATTGTTTTTTAGATGAACCCTTGAAGTGGGACTTAATTAATTTTTTTCTCTCTTTAAAATTAACACAAAAATCGCGCTAATATTGTAAAGCTAATTCCAATTGTCCTTGTTTGGACGCTTTCTGCTTTTAAAAGTAGCTCAAATGATAGACTTGAACCGAATATTGTAATTATTTTAACATTACTATATTATTTAAGTTTATACTCAATTTGAAAGGCGTGTATTATCTTGTTGGCTATCATAATCAACACTAATCGTCATGAAGTACGTCAGTTTTTTTGTTTTGTACATTTGTTTACTCGCGGTTTCATGCAAAACAAATGACGTCTTATCCCCTGAACAACACAATGGAAACCGACTTATTTTGAAGCACGGTGGTGGATTTACCGGTGCATACACAACCTACCATGTACTGGATAACGGTCAACTTTTCAAAGCTTCTAATGAACTAGAAGGCACGTATGCTATGAATAAGTTGGATAGAGACATAGTGGGCCAGATTTTTTCGAATTACGAGATATTAGGCATGCGTGACAAAATAATGGAGTCTTATAACAATCTCAGTTATTCCTTGTCTATGATTGACGAGAAAGGGGAAGAACATAAATTAATCTGGGGAAAAGGTCAGAAGGGATCTGAATCCGCACAGTTGTTTTATGATAATGTCATGAATCAAATTAAAGCAACTAATAAAGTTGAAAAAGAAACTACGCGATAAAAATTGGCAGTACTTTTTGTTTTTATATTAAGGCATTAAAAATCTTGTTTTACATGATGAAGGCTTTTAACCACAAACACATACTATTCACTAAGGTTACCAGGATTTAAACTTATATCCTTGTGAAACTTGCGTACTTTGCGTTATCCGTAGTATGCTATGCATTTAAAATAGAAATGTCTCAACGTAGAATTCAATCGCTTCCTAAAAAAGAAAGATTATGAAAAGAATTATTCTCCTTTTATTTGGCTTATTTTTAGTTGGCACGATTCAGGCACAATTGAAAACGGTAGTTCCCGGAAATGCGGTTTCATCCGAGAATCAGGCAATCGTACCACCTGCATCGAAATTGACTATCTCAAAAGCCAATCGTGCATCCGATGTTTTTCAGCCCAAAACTATTGATTTTAAGGCCAGTCGCGAAAATGGCTTACATATTGCTGCCAGAAATAAAACCAATCAATTGCCCATTTTGATTAAGGGAGAACCTGCGAAAAGACTCATAGATGGAGATGATGTACAAGACAGGTGTAACAACTTTTTGGAGAATGCTAAAAATCTGATGCAAATCCAGGATCCGTTAAAAGAGTTTAAAGTACTACAAACAACAACAGATGATTTAGGACACGTCCATGTTAAAATGCAGCAGCATATTGGTGGAATACCCGTCTATGGTTCGGAAATCATCTATCACGAAAATTTGGAAGAAGTATTTCTTAATGGCAGATATACATCTACTCCAGCTTTGGATACCCATGATCCTAAATTTTCAAACAAAGAAGCCGAACAAATTGCAATCAAAGATCTCGGAGGAATATCAACTGCAAGTTATGATAAATTTGGACTTTTTGATTTCGAAAAGGTGAAGTCAGAGCTGGTCGTTTATGAAGGTAAATTGGCGTATCATTTAACCATTTACAAGAGCATCATCGATCCTTGGGAGTACTTTGTAGATGCTATTTCCGGCGAGGTATTGCACAAGCATACTTCCATGTGCCGATTTCACAATCATAAAGGCATGGATGCACAATGCAATCATGAAAGAACTAAAGAAACTACAACCTTTAACAGGCTCAATAAAAACTCGATTATGCCACCACCCAATGGTCCAGTACTTACCAATGCGATCGACCTTTTTGGTGCTAATCGACAAATAAATGCCTATGTTTTCGGGGGAGTTTTTTATATGATCGATGCTTCTCGAACCATGTTTGATAATATCAATTCAAGTATTCCGGATGACCCTATAGGTGCGGTTTGGACCATTGATGCATTCAATACTTCACCCTCAAATAGCAGTTTCCAATTTGATCATGTGACCTCTAACAATAGCGGATTCAGTGGAATGCAAAGTGGGGTTTCTGCCCAATATAATGGAGGACAAGCCTATATGTACTTTAAAAATATACACGGACGAGAGTCCATCAATGGGCAAGGCGGCAATGTAATCGGTCTCGTAAATGTTGCAGATGAAGATGGCAGCTCGCTTGGAAATGCATTTTGGAACGGGGTGGCCATGTTTTATGGGAATGGTGACAATAGTTTTTTCTCTTTGGCCAGAGGATTGGATGTTGCCGGACATGAGATGTCGCACGGTGTGATCCAAAGTACAGCCAATCTGGAGTATCAGGGCGAATCAGGCGCATTAAATGAATCATTTGCAGATATTTTTGGCGCTATGATTGATCGGGAAGATTGGTTGATTGGAGAGGATGTGGTTAAGACTTCGGCCTATCCATCCGGAGCGTTAAGAAGTCTTGAAGATCCTCATAATGGTGCGGCCACAGGAGATTTCAATAGTGGATGGCAGCCAAAATTATATAGTGAACGATTTACCGGATCACAAGATAATGGGGGTGTACATATTAATAGCGGTATACCCAATTATGCGTATTACCTCTTTGCGACGTCTACTGGTGTCGGCATCGCCAGGGCTGAGAAAGTATTTTACAGAGCATTGGATGTCTATCTAACGAAATCATCTCAGTTCATCGATGCGCGATTGGCAGTGGTACAAGCAGCTCAGGATCTATATGGAAGCACAGTAGCCAGTCGAGCAAGAGAGGCTTTTGATGCAGTTGAGATTTTTGACGGTAGCGGTACAAACAATCAAAACGATGTGGAGATCAATCCTGGAGACGATTTGATCCTATTTACTACTGAAGATCAAAACAATCTATATATTGCTGATAGAAGCGGAAATTTGCTTTTTGATCCGTTGACCACTCAAGATCCGTTAAGTGTTCCAAGCATTACAGACGATGGTACGGAAATTGTTTTTGTCAATCAAGACAAGAAACTATATTATATAAGACTGGATTGGGAGACCAATTCCATTGTAGAGGAAGGGGTACTTGGTTTTTCGAATGAGTATCGGAATGTCGTATTTTCCAGAGACGGATTGCGAATGGCTGTATTAAGAGATAATCCGGAAAACGAAATTTTTGTTTTTGATTGGAATACGCTGGAAGGTACGGATTATGAACTGTTTAATCCTACGTTTACGCAAGGAGTAAGCACAGGAGATGTGTTGTATGCCGATGCCATGCAATTTGATTTTAGCGGAGAATTTTTGATGTACGATGCATTCAACAGGATTCAGAGTCCGTCGGGAAGTGAAATTGATTACTGGGATATCGGCTTTATCAAAGTGTTCAATAATTCTTCGGGTACATTTACTCAAGGTGATGATATTCAAAAATTATTCTCCCAGTTGCCAGATGGTGTTAGTGTTGGGAACCCTACCTTCTCAAAAAACAGCGATTACATCATTGCTTTTGACTATTTGGCATATAATGAATTCAGTATTCTAGGAACCAATACGGAGACCGGTGACATAGGAGAGATTTTTACGGATAATGGACGATTAGGCTATCCAAGTTATTCCAATGATGATGATATCGTAATTTTTAATAGTACCAGTGGATTAGAGGTCATTGGAGGTGCGGAAATGGCGAGCAACAAAATTCAATCGAACAGTGCATCTGTCTTTCTTGGTTTTCAAAATACTGGAGTTCGATGGGGTGTTTGGTTCGGGAATGGAGATCGTGTAATTGCTGATGTGGAGGAGGAATTGCCGGAAACCTATTTTCAAATTTCGCCTAATCCTGCTTCCGAAACTCTTCAGATTACTATAAGTTCTTCCGCTGATCAGTGGACATCTATTCGTATTGTAGATATGATGGGGCGCACGGTTTACAATACCGCAAGACAGCTTCAATCCGATACTTCATTGGATGTATCGCCTTTACCAGCTGGACAGTATGTATTGACAATTCTTACCAAAGAAGGCAGTTCTAGTAAGGTTTTTGTGAAGCGATAAATAGGTGTTAAGGAACGTGTTTTTTAGTTAAATGAATGATTGCTTTAAGCAGAGCTTGTATGATAATAGTTTTATATCAGAAAATACAGCAAAGGTCTCAGCCTACTTCTATTGTTTTTTACTCTGAGGATGCAAAGGTCTCTGATCTATTGCTTCTTGAGCCAACTAATTCATTTGGTTATATAGATATGGGCGTAATCGGAAAACGAGTTGAAGAATGAAGGTATTGGTAATAAGGTTTAGTTCGATTGGAGATATAGTATTGACTAGTCCAATTGTAAGAACATTAAAATTGCAAATTGGGGCAGAAGTTCATTTTATAACCAAAAAGAAGTTTTCGGCTGTTGTCACGTATAATCCCCATATTGCTAAGATTTATACCATAGAGAAAGAGATCACAGAAGTGGTATCGGAGCTTAAATTGGAGAAGTATGATTATATCATCGACTTACACAAAAACGTACGCAGCAAGAGACTGATCTTCACATTGGGTGTTCGATCGATTTCCTTTGATAAGATCAATATACAAAAGTGGCTGAGGGTGCATACGCGTTTAAATTATCTCCCGGATGTTCATTTGGTTGATCGATATTTCGATGGGATGAAGAAGATGGGCATTAAAGATGATGGAGAAGGCCTGGAGTATTATGACGGATTATCAGAAGGTGAACTTGCACAACTTATTCCTGATGGAGAATATATAGCACTTGTCCTGGGGGCAACCTACTTTACCAAACGAATTCCAAAAGGCAAGTTGAAATTAATCCTTGAGAATGCTGCATTGCCTTGTGTCCTACTGGGGGGCAATGATGTTTCAGAGTTGGCTACGGAATTGCACTCAATTTTCCCATCGGTTAAAAATCTGGCCGGTAAATGCTCATTGAATGAAAGCGCAGCCATTGTGAAGCATAGTAAATTGGTGATCACTGGAGATACTGGATTGATGCATATAGCTGCCGCCTATAAAGTGCCGACAATGGTGTTTTGGGGAAGCACTGCCAAGGAGCTAGGGATGTATCCTTATTACGGCTCAAATCATGACATTCTTAGTATTGACATGGTGAATGAGAATATCAATTGTAGCCCATGTTCAAAAATTGGAAAGAGGAAGTGTCCAAAAGGGCATTTTAAGTGTATGCTGGATTTGATGGATAAGGATATTTTGGAAGGGTTACGGTTAATGACATGATGTTAATTTTAGAGTTGCTATTCGCAAAGAAGGTTATTCTCTTTTAGGCATTTTTTGAGGAATAGCTTTATTTTAGTTGAAAAGTTTAAACCAATGCGTCTAATAGTATTGATCTTATATTCAGTTTTATTCTCATTTAAATCGGATGGACAAGAGTTGTCGAAGAAGCGAGGGTGGTTTTATTATGATGATGTGCGGTATGAAGAATATGAAGACATAAAACCCATTATAGCTTCAAATCAAGAGGCATTGTACTGGATAGAGAAAAGCAGATCCACTGGAAGCTCTTCTTACAATTTAGGGGTGGTGAGTGTGATTGGATTGGGAGGAAGTCTGTATATGATGTATACCGCTAGCAAAGATGGATCCGAAACTACTTTGGGCTTGGCGATTTATGGATTGGGTTTGGCGGCTGTCTCCTCCATGTTTGGAATTGCAGCTTTAATTAAGGGATCGAAGGCAAAGATGGAAGAACAAAAGGGTATGGATATATTCAACAATAAAAATTTGGAGTCGAGCCTTATACCAAAGACGGACTACTATTTTTCTATCAATGTGCAACCCAATGGACTGACTATCGGGATGACATTTTAATTCTTCATTTCCCTTGTTTAGATGTAGGTCTGGAACTGGTAATGGATTTTTTTAGATTTCTACTAGATGGCCGGGATTCGAAAAGAATCTCTTGATGGTAGAAATTAGCCATTGCGAAACGCAAACGATCTCTATAAAAAGACTTATGCTTGCTACAAACGATGAAAGGTAGATTCAACTTCACCAATACAAAGATAGTTGCCTTCGTTTACTATTCAAGTGGCGATATATTTTAAGCTTGTTTCCAGTCGGACTGAAAATGCAAAATCAATAACTCTGTATTGTATCAATGGATTCAATTCTTCACCATTTTTTTAACATATCGGCCTGTCTCCGTTTCCACCCAAATCAAATACATACCCGATGGTTGCTCTACTAAATCCATAGTATATTCCCACCTGTCTACATCCCACTGCATTACCAGTGTTCCTTCCAGACTATAACATGAAACAGATTGAATCTTATCGAAAGCAGTTACCGTAAATTGATCCCAAAATGGATTGGGGTAGACGGATATTTGTGAATCTTCATCTACATCCAAGGTAGACGTAGGTGATCCGTTCAAATAAATGGTATCACGACAATCTCCATTAAAACATCCGTCCGAATCTAAAGTCATCACCGCAAAATCCTGTGTGCCTCCAATATCAAAATCACTCCATACATACCCGGCAAGGGTGATCTGAGATTCAGATTCGTAGAGGGAATTGAAATAGATGCGTTTATGGACATTGGAGTCAGAGATGACACGTTCCCAAATCAGATTGCGATCAATATCCCATTTTTGGATTAGGAAATCAATATATGGGAAGTCTTCTCCGGGTTGAGGATAAGAGATAGAAGCTACCACATAGAAATGAGAACTATCTTTGGAAGCAAAAGTCCTATTTCCGAGTATACCTTCGGCAATTATAGAACTACCAATAATAGCTTGTGGATATTTATCTACCCCAATGAAATTCCAATCCGAGTCATAATAGAAATTAGCAGCATGGAAAATATTTTCATTCAAAGAATCACGCCAGAGTGCATTTCGAACTATATTTCCATTACTTAATACTCTACTATCGTAGCTTACACTTCTCGTAGACTGATAACATACGTTTTGTTTATCCCGAATGATTTCTAACGAATCCGAATCGATCTCATAAAAGATTACGGCATTGGGTCTAGTAGGCTCCCCGTGCTCAAAAGCACAAATCCCATCATCCAAATAGGGTTGGGTAACAAAAAGATTACCATTTTGCAACTGAGTGAGGGTCAAAATTCCACCTTGCCAATAATAAGGTAAACGAATGTAATCCAATACATTACCCTGATAGTCGAGCTTGTAGATCGCCGTTTGCCTGGCTTCATTGTCATAGTTCTCATTTACGGCGAGGAATATTTCACTTTTATCATAAATCACATCAAGCGGCCATGTGTAGACTAATGTACTATCACGAATTACACGAATATCATCAATTTGAATTCCATCTAGATTATATTTTTGTAGCCGAGATCCAACTTCATATTTGGAAAGTGCAATGAAGAGTAATGTATCATTTCTTAGCGTGAAACATCTGCTGCTATTGACATCAATATTGTCAATTTCTGCGAATTGTACTAACTCGCCTTGATTCGTGTAGTGCGATAATATGCCACATTCACCTGTAGAGCATATGGAAACTCCCAATGAATATATCTCATCGTCCTCCACGAATAAATTAGAGTATCCCTGACTTAAGCCATTATAATCGTAGATGGAGATAAAATTATCTTGGCCGCTTAATGTGATCTGTATAAATGCGAATATGAATAAAACGACTCTCAAATTCGTATTACTTTTTTGGTAATAGTTTTACTCCCACATTTTACTTGCAAAAAGTAAATACCAGTATCTTGATTGGTGAAATCTAAAATAATAGTTTTTGAATCAACATCCAAAGCTCTTACTTGTAATCTACCCAACTTGTCGTAAAGATAGTATTCATCTATATCAATATTAGAACTGATTTCAATACGGCTATCGGTGGGGTTCGGTGATACTTTCAGCCGAATTGATTTTTCTTCATCGCTGACCATTGCATTTCTAGGCTGTGATTGTACAAAATCAAAATCTGGATATACTTTTTCCCCTGTGTAGAGATAGTAAAGGGCTGAGGCATAGCCCGTATTCTCCGAAGGGAGTTCTGCTATCGTACGTATAATTTGTAATTCAGTAGTGGTGGGAGCATAAGTGTGACTTACCCCATAAGAGGAGGGGAATAGTCGTTTTAAGTTGATCCTTTGTAAGAAAGCAAAATCAGTATTTACGGGAGATTGTAGGGTCAGTAGGTTAAGCATACGATCTGCATTTACCGGGTCTTTCTGCTCAATGTAGTACCCAATCAGTAGGCGACGGTAATCGTCATCTGCAAATTTCTCAATGGTGGTGAGGTCATAGCTACTAGGATTTGCCAGCATGTGGACTACCCATCTATAGAGGGCAAAGCGCACTCGGGCTACTTCCGTCTCTATGCGATCATTAGGCTCTCCAGTCCCATCGTTTGGGAAATTGATAATCAAGAATTGAAGATAGTCGTCAAGACTGATGGGATCACCAATGGGGTCTTGCCATATTCCTGTTGTGTCATTGGGAATAAAAGGTTCGGGGACAAGACCTCCATTGTCACCTGCGATATTATTGTCAATGGGACAATCAACAACGTCTATATCCGAGAACACAGAAATGTAATTACTCATAGTTTGTGGGTAATACTGTGCTCCCGCTCCAGTTTGAGGCACAAGATACTCGATGGTGTTCCCTGATAATGATAGTTGCAGATCGTTGCCAGCACTAAAAAACTGGTTGCCAGCGGGAGGGTTTTGGGCAGGATTGGGATTCGAAAAATCAAACTCAGCACTCTGTGTACGGAATATATCTCCAGTGAATCGCCAAAGTGCAGTGGTAGCTTCACTCAAGAGGTTAAATTTATAAAACAAATACAAAATTATCATTACTTGCATAATATGTAAAGTACTATTCAATCATAAGAGTAGTAGTACCGAAGATATTCCTTTTGAATGTTTTTGAAATAATTCATTGAGATTCTATTCATGTTTTTGTTCTCACTAGAATAATTTGGATTGCACCAAAAAGTCCACCCATTTCAGTAACCTCATCCATTATTGAATTTACACCTTTGTGTTTCCATTTTCCATTGTCCCAACGATACCCAAGTGCTAATTGAAATCCAATTTTATAATACGGCACATTAAAGAATTTGCTTAGGCCTAGCCCTAAGTCCAGATATTCTCCAAAATTTTCAAATCGTAGAACATTCGGTTCGGTTTCGAGGATGTCTTCTATAGAAAATGAAATCCTATCGTGTAGAGAAATCTTGAATTTTCGAATCCCAAATTCAAGATTTGCACTAATATTGAAAGTGCTGGAAGTGACAAAATCGTGACCTAAAACCAAACCAGTGCCATATCCAGAAAAAGTTGATTTAGTGAGAAGTTGAGAATCTTCTTCATTCCCCTTATAGCTCACAAACGTAATACCAGCAGATAAGCGTCCAGCCTGATAGCCCAATTCACCTCCTAAGCCTATGAGTGTTTCATTAATTAAAGGATATTGATCAGTAATAGAATTGTTTAAATCCGTGAAGTCGGCTTGAATAGCTTGAAGTCGAAATGATGTAGTAAGTTCGGTCTTAGTAGTGTCCGTTTGCGCTGAACTTGTGAATATCATTACAAATGACCATAGCGCGGCAAGTATATATTTAAACATATGAAGTTGAATTTTTGCAAAGGTTATACAGAGTAATTAAGAGAATAAAGTGAATCCTTTGAGGCATATGCCTCAAAGGATTCACTAAAGTTTTTGAATCTTTTGTAAAAGAGTATTATTTATCTATCGTAATCTCACCTTTGAATACTCCATTGTCCAGCTCTCTCCCAACATCACTTTTATATTGAGGGTTGTAATAAAGTGAACATTTGAATTTAAACTCAAAGCGATAGGTGATGGTAGCGTCGTCTTCTTCCTTTTCTACCTGCTCGATTCGGAAATAGGCATTTTCTTCCTGTACGCCATGTTCCGATGAATTGTCATAAACATTAAAGCCGCTATATTTAGCAGGTTCCTTCATAAGATATTTTACAACCACATTATTTGAATCTCCCGATGCATTATAGTTCAATTCTTTTTCCGAAAATAATCGATCTAAGTAACGGGTCTCTGATTGCTCGAATGGTCCTAATGGAAACCAGATATCTAAAATGTCATCATTCGCATTTTCAGGATCATAGAATCTTATTTTTCCAAAACGGCCCTGAACTTGAATAGTATCACCAGTAGTAAATGAAGGTCCTGGAGTTACAGATCTTGTAGCATATCCATAAAGAATTTCATAATTATCTACACCTTCATAATAGCACAGAGGCTCATCATCCAAATCGCACTTCAAATAAATTTCTGAATTCCCTTCCTTACAAGAAATATCTAAATTAGCTAGTGCCCTACGATAGCTGTCTTTATATCCAGATAAATGATCATCACAAGCTAAGATAGATAGAATTGCGAATGATATTACAATGATCTTTTTCATCCTTTACGCTTTAGTTGACATTAACATCCTTAGATATGGAAACCGAATCTCCATTACAAAGATCTGTAAATGTAGCCGTTACCGTTTTCATACCTGTTGTAAAGAACGTTAATTTTGCTGAATAATTGCCAGTAGGAGATACACTTCCACCAAATGGACTAACTGACCAAGATAGCGAAGTAGTATTATCAGAGCCTAAAGTAACAGAAATATCATAGCTTATATTTACACTCGCATTTGTTGGAGGAGCATATCCCCATACAGGAGTGGGCAGACTATAGCTTTCGTCATAGTCAAAAGTAACAACATTTTCATTTGTGAATACCTCAAATTCATCAGCTTCAGCTACACATAATATCGTGGCAATCATTTCAGATGGATTGTTTGGGTTGGGTACTCTCAATTCTATTTGGGGTGTTGAAGTCGTATCCATTGCGGGATCAGTGTTATTATTGTTCCATATAGTAGTAGCGTATTCACTTGGGCCATACAATCCATACTTAAATACATTACACTCTTGTGGTTGAATATAAACACCAGTAGGCTCTTCACAGGTTTGTTCTTCGATACCACAACACCAATCATAAAAAGAAGTACTTGCTCTATACCCTAATGTCCCTGCAAAATATATACTATATAATACCAATGCTACATCTCTAATTGTACCTCCCGTGCCGCCATCTTTATCGTGAGTAATGATGGTAACTGCCAGAAGCGGTACACCTACTACAGTAGTAATTGCCGCACCAATTGTAACAGATAATATTCCACAAAAAATAGCTTCAAGCCAATTGCAGTCTCTAAGTTGAGATTCTTTACCAGATTTCAAATTAATTGGAACATATTTGTACATATAATCGGCATATCCGGCGTAAATCTCCATCAGAAATACAAGCCTTCTTTTATCCTCATCACATAGATCTAAAGTGGAGATAACGACCTTATAATCATTAAAGTACTGAAGAATTTGATCCAAGTTGGGCTGAGAAGTTTCCAGAAATATTTTAAGATCATCTGTAAGGTTAATCAGTTCAGTTTTAAGGTTTGCCGATATTAATCCATTGGTAGCGGCATCCGTTAGATAAGGCTCAAAACCCATCTCTCCATATTTCAAAAGTTCAGATTGATAATCGGCAATAAATTGATCGGTTTGATCATTATCAGGATAAACATCTCTAATAAACTCCTCTAAGCTTTGATAATTATTTTGTTGAATTAAACTTGAGGATAATTCCATTGCGTTTTCGAAATAATGATCGATGTCATCATTATCGTTAAAATTAAAAACCATGGGAATACAATCTGTTTCATTTGAATCAGGAACACTAGAACAGCTCAAATTAAAAATGGTTAATGCTAAAAAAAGGCAAAAGAATTTGAAATAATAAGATTCAGAAATCTTATGAATACTTAGTTTGTAATTCATGTTTAATAAGTTTTGTGTGAATAAATATCTGAAAGGGTGATTTTGAGTCCTATTTTATATTTTAGATACTATAGGCAGTCGAAAGAATGATTTTGTTTTTAAAGGCAAAAACGAGGTGCATTTACAATAGTATCCATATTTAGGAATAGAACCCTCTATAAGATCGGATAGAGAATCAAAGGACAACTATTGAAATACACCTCTTGCCTCACATATTAATGCGACGATGCAAATCTCTACTGTCGATTTGCATCTTGAAAAGGACAGTTAAAGGGTGAGAAACCAATCCTTTATAAACATGACATAACCCTAAGTCTTATTTTCGATATTTGCTATGCTCTTAATAGTTTAAATAAAATTTCTTTGGGATAAACCATATCTCCTTAGGGCATTAAACATGTGCCGGGTTAAAATCATCATTTTTTTCTATATTTGAAAAATCAAACACCCAGCAACAATTTATTTCTTATTTTGATGTGAATATATGCGATATAATTCACATTTGCCTGATTTAATTGAAAAAATTATTAAAATTAATTAACATTGTTCGGCGAAAGAATAAAAAAGTTTATTGATTATAAGAGACTTAGTGTAAGATCTTTTGAAGAAAAAACAGGCATTAACCAAGGTACATTAGCACGTGTTGTT
>JBCCVV010000038.1:0-37459 GCA_039194925.1 Bacteroidota bacterium | reverse complement strand
TCACGATGTATTTTCAAATATAGCCCATAGGCTTTTAATTTGAAATAATATTCTGGCTGTGCAGTTACGTTTTAGTATCGTTTAAAAATAAATCAGTCTGAAATATCGATTTAATTATTTGAACAATACTTGGAAAACAAATTTGAAGATTATATCAATACTGACAATGATCTTCAATCATTTCTACATCATATACTAGATAGGAATAGTATTTTTGCGTTCTTAGGTAGCTTATTGAAGAATAACGTAATGATTAATAGGTTGAAGCTATTAACATAAAAGATAACGAAGCCATGAATAGAAATAACAGTGTATACAAAATAATGCAAAAATCAGAGAAACGAGAAGAGGTCGGAGACACTTTCTCTCGTTTTAATTCTACAACGATGCAAAGGTCTTTGACCAATTGCGCTTCCGCCACTAAATGCATTTTGTCGTACACACAAAATAACCTATCCCTTTTACTTATTTGTCTGATTTCAGCACTTCTATTTGCTTGCAATGACAAGAAACCCAAGACCTCATCTTTTCAACCAACAGGTGATGAGCTTGTCGATCAACTTTCGTTGCAGCTGGAGAAAAATCCAAACGATATAGATGTACTGTATCAGAGAGCATCTGTTTATTATGATAAAGATGAATACGAATCCGCGATTAAAGATTTGGAAAAAGCGATGAGTATTGACTCCTTGCGGCCTGAGATCTATCATCTTTTAGCAGATAACTACCTGGATTATTACCGTTCTCGTGAGGCATTGGATATGATGGAAAAAGTAGTGCGTTTATTTCCAGAAAGGATTCCCAGCCTACTCAAGCTTTCCGAAATGCAGATGATCCTCAGCCAAAATGAGAACAGCGTTTTTACCGTTAATGAGATCTTACGGCTAAGTCCACAGCATAAAGAAGCCTTTTTTATGCTGGGCATGAATTTCCGAGCAATGGGTGATGTGGATCGGGCTATAAATAGTTTTCGTACGGCTGTAGAAATTGACCCTGAAATGGTGGACGCCTGGATCATTCTGGGAGAACTGCACGAAAAAAAGGGATCAAAAGATGCCATCAAATATTATGATAATGCACTCAATGTAGCTCCTGACAGACCTGAAGTTTTGCATTCAAAAGCATTTTATCTGCAAAACAATGGAGACATTCCGGGTGCCTTGGAATTATACAGAGAGATCAATATAAAAAGTCCAAACTATACAGATGCCTATTTGAATGCCGGCTTGATCTATATGGAAATTGACAGTTTGGACAAGGCATTCGAACAAATGAACCTTCTAGCAGGGGTAGAGCCACAGAACCCATTTGCGTATTATCATCGTGGGCTCATTCATAATGCGTATGGAAATTATGAAGCGGCTGCTATAGATTTGCAAAATAGCATCAATATCAGTCCGGATTTCACATTGGCTAGAGAACTTTTGGCGGAAATAAAGACGAAATTACCCGCCCAAAGCGAAGGAGAATGAAAAGAATTCGACCTGAAATCGAACAAGCGGAGACACTTTCTTCTTCCTTTTATACCTCAGAGGATAGTTACCGACAAAGTATAGAGGACATCTTTGCTCGTTCCTGGCAGTACATTGGAGACCGCAATCAGTTGTTAAAAGCTCCCGAAAACGTATTCCCTGTTACGTTACTGGAAAAAGCCATAGACGAACCTCTAATTCTGGAAACGAGTGAAGATCATATACGTTGTATGTCCAATGTCTGTACGCATCGTGGATTTCAAATTGTACATCATCCCACGAAGACAAAGAAAATTGTGTGTGGTTATCATGGTCGCCGCTTCGATCTGCAAGGAACTATGGAGTATATGCCGGAATTTAAAGAGGCAGAAGGCTTTCCCAGGGAGTGCGACCACCTCGCCAAACTTCCTACAGCCAGATGGAAACGATTTCTTTTTACAGGAATCGATCCCAAGATAGATTTTACTGTTATTCAAGAAAAACTGGATGAGCGCATCGGATTTCTGGATATGGATTCCTGGCGATACGCGCCGGAATATTCAAAGACCTACAACGTCAACGCCAATTGGGCACTGTATTGCGACAATTACCTCGAAGGATTTCATATTCCATTTGTGCACAATGACTTGAATAGCATGATCGATTATGGAGAATATACCACGGAATGCTACGATCATATGACTGTCCAGATCGGTTATGGCAAGAGTGGTGATGAAGGTTTTGACCTTCCCGAATCTCATCCCGACTTTGGCAGGACGGTAGTTGCCTATTACTATTGGCTATTTCCAAACTTCATGCTTAATATTTACAGTTGGGGGGTACAGATCAATATTGTACGTCCTATTTCCAAAGATTTCTGTAAAGTAGAGTTTATCTATTTTATTGGCGATGAGGAGAAATGGGAAAATTTTGGCAAAGATGCGCTCGCCGAAAAAGTTGAACGTGAAGATGAGTATGTGGTCGAAGGAGTCCAGAAGGGAATGCGATCCAGATTTTATGATACCGGACGATTTTCACCGAAGCGGGAGAAGGGTGTGCATCATTTCCATCGGCTGGTTACTGATTATATGCATAAAAACACTTAAAGGGCTTGAAGCCCTTTAAGTGTTTTTATGCACCAGCTTTATCACATATCATAATCTGATAAAAGAAATTTAGTCTTTAAACTTTTATTGTTTATCTGATATTTCTATCATCCCATTTCAATTGTACATAATTTATGATTCATCAAAAACTTAATAATTATGTCAAATTTTTGGAAAAACGTTGGAAAAGGAATTGGTCAAGTAGGTGGTGGAATTTTAGGAGGACTTGGGGGTGTTATTGAGGGAGCAGGAAAAGCAATAGACGGAGATTGGGAAGCCGCTAAAGATACTTTTACTGAGAATATTACTGAAGGAATAGAAGAAGGAGGAGAATGGGGAGAAGATGCATTACCCGATATAGCCAAAGGTATTACTACCGCAGTGGGCGCTGCTATAATATATGATCAAGCTGTAAAAAGAAAAGATAAAAATTCCAAGTCTTAAGGTCAATTCGCCTTTTACCGGACTTTATGTTAACGCTTAAAGGGCTTGGAGCCCTTTAAGCGTTTTATATTATAACACTCGATATCAACTGAGATACATCCGGATGATCTTGACCTTTGCCATCCGCTGTTTTATCCTCAATGGTAAAATTCAAACTGGTAAATTCTGGATTGATTTCCAAGGCATAATCGCGATTGGTCACCTCATTTAAGACTGCAATTGGAATCATTTCTCCTTCCAGATCACCCCATAGTTGAAGACATTTTCCTTCAGGTAGTGATAACTCTTGTGTCGGAGTAAGGATTGCTTTTTGAGCAGAGGTATTGACAAATACAATGGCATTAAAATTTGGAGCCAACTGATTTCCTGTCATGTTATGTCGCTGAGTTTTAGCGGAGTTATAGAAAGCAATCAGTTCCGATTGTGCTTCCATGCTCTTGGTCCTCTCTTCACAATCCGCTACCAATGTGGCATAATTTTGCTTTTCTACATATAATTGCTGGGTAGTGCTATTCCACAACCACCCTAAAATCAAAGAGGCTGCTATACCTGTAATGGCAATTAATGTTGTCCAGGGAAAAGAAGATGAAGGGGAAGATACCGTTTTATCCGGTAAGGCGTCCAAGATTTGAGATTTCATGCCCGCTGGTGCCTTAATTGATTGTTTTATGCTCAGTGTTTCCAATTGATCTTGAAGTACCTGATATTCACTTGCAACCGCAGGATATTGTTTGATGTAAGACAATACATCTTTTTCATCTTTGGAATCCAACAGACCAAAGACGTATTCTTCCAGCTTTCCGCTCTCCAAAAATTGTTTCACTCTATCCTCCATAAAGCAAACTTACTAATAATGCAACAATTGATGGTTTGTTATATATCTCTCTCAATTCTCTCAGCGCTATTCTCAACCGGGTCTTAATGGTGCCCAGCGCAATACCCGTTTTTTCACTCATTTCTGCTTGTGTCATTCCCTCAAAAAATAAAGCTTGCAACACTTGCTGATATTTCGTATCCAGCTTTGATACATACTTATTCAGCTCAGAATGGTACAATTCTCTGTCACTCCCTATAGGTGATACGATGATATCCGCTTTTTGGATGTTTTCAGTCTCAGATTTTTTACTTTTTCTATATGCGTCGATTGCCTTGTTTCTCGCAATTTGATAGATCCAGGTAAATAATTTAGACTTTTTGGAATCGTAAGAACTTGATTTTTCCCAAACTTTTACGAACGTATCTTGTAAAACATCTTTGGCAATGTCTTCATTTTTACAAATGTTGAAGATCACTCCGTACAGCGGATCCGCCCATTTATCATAGATGTAGGCAATTGCTTTTTTATCACCGGTCTGTAGGAGTTGAGTAATGTATGATTCTGACTGCGCCAATATTTTAACAGTTTATTAAGTTTTTGATGAAATCCAAACTAAAAATGACTTCGTACCACGAGTGATATTTTTATTTAAACAAGGTGATCTCACCAGCAAATCTTAAACACACAATATAATGAACTTCAAATTGTTTATCACAGCATTTTTTATTTTTGGAATTTCTTTCTCATCTGTAGCGCAGTGCGGAAGTCACAAAAAACATGTAAAATCTTCTTACGTACATAAGAATGATATCATTGACATCGCATCCGGAGACGACAATTTCAGCACATTGGTTCTAGCCGTAAAAACAGCAAACCTTGTTAACACGCTTCAAGGAGATGGACCATTCACGGTATTCGCACCTACGAATTCAGCTTTTGCAAAAATCGATTCAAAGACTATAGAAACACTCTTGAGCCCGGAGGGAAGAGATCAGTTAACAAAAATTCTTACGTACCACGTTATTGCTGGTGAATTCAAAGCCAAAGATGTAGTTACCGCCATAAATGCGGCTGGTGGCTCCTTTACCATTGAAACTGTGAGCGGAGATAAATTGGTAGCTACTCTTAACAACGGCTCGGTAATATTAACAGATGAAAACAAGAGAACTGCGGCCGTCACCACTACGGATATAGATGCGTCGAACGGAGTAATCCATGTGATTGATACAGTGGTATTGCCTCAGTAATTCGTTAGTTAATAATGGGTTTTCATTCTAGGAGTTCCTTTTGGGGCTCCTTTTTTATTGTTCCAAATTGAACGCAGTCACATACCTCACCAATTATTTCTTTTAGTAAGACTCTTATCTAACTTTGATTATACACTAAAATATTCAACTAACTAATTTCCTGAATAGCATCCCTACAGGCAACATCCAAAATTTCTTTCAGAAAGAGATTGTCTTTCCCTTCTGAAATTTTCAAACTCTTCAAATATGCAGTTTTATAATTTTCGAAAAACAAAACCCGAAAGAAACTCTTAGAGTATTTAAATCGCCTCCAAAAACGAAAAGAGATCCTCTTTCGCCTCTAAACCCAATTTTTTACGCAATCGGGATCGACTCACATTAATGCTTGAAGGAAGGACGTGCATCATCTCGGCAATCTCCCGGGTGGATAATCCCATTTTGATGTAGGTGCATAGGCGTAAATCATACATAGTCAGTGAAGGAAACTCCGTTTTTAACTTCTGAGTAAAAACTTGATTGAGCTCATCCATGTGAATTTGAAATGTATTGCTTTCCCTATCCTGATGGCTATCGATAAGTCTGAAAAGCTCCTTCATTTTCATTCCTTTTCCCGCTTCATTGTTCTGCATCTTGCGAAGTTTTTCGGTAAGTCTCTCAATCAGCCTTTTCTTATCCTCATCATCCTTCGCCTTAATGACCAATTGGATTTTGGTGCTTCGTAATTCTTTTTCCAGCTCCTTAATTTGTTCCTCCAGTTCTTGTTGCCTTTTGACAATTGACTCTTTTTTATACGCATCTGCCTGCAATCGCAAAGAAACCTGCTCCTGAAACAACAAACGTTGTTTTTGATCTTCCAGCTTATATTCTTGCCATCGATAGAGACTGTAGACTACAAGCAAAAAGAGTAAAAAATAGCACAGATAAGCAAAAATTGATCTGTACCAAGGGGCTTTAATGGTAAACGGAAGAATGGATGCGTAGATAGAACCATTATCGACTTTTCCCTCGATTCGCAAGGTATAATCACCTTCCCTTAAATTTAGAAGCTCAAACTCAGAGTTATCCGACCACTCACTCCATTTCTCCATAAACCCTTCCAAATGATATCGGTAGGTGACATTTTCCTTGTGGGGAATCATGAAGTCTATCTTCAAATTATTTGCATCATAAGGAATTTGATCCAAGTACGAATATCGATAGGCAGTATCAATATTAAATACCTCAAATTTCCTCAGCAGTAAGGTATCCGAAGAAATATCTATTGTCTCACTCTGCCCGGTCTTAATCGCAAATCCATTGTAAACCGGATAAAATTGCATGGAGTCATTAAATGAAATAGGAACATAATTAGCTGGTAATCTATGTTTTACCATTTCTGTATGGTAGTTGTACACTACTTCTTTTGTCCCATTGTTTTCCGGCTCGAGTTTATATTTTTTTTGATCCGTAACCAGATAGATGCCATCCTCACCTTTCTCCAACAAGAGCATTTCACCCACAAAATCTTCCAAAGGGTAGATCGTACGATCGTCAATATCGTACGTCGAATTCAACTTGGAATGTACAATGCCATAGTTTGGAATCAGCACCCAAATGGACAGATCATCGGTTAATAAAATCTGGCTACAACCTCCTTTTATCAAATCTAACTCGTGCACAAAAAGCCATTCATCATCTTTCTTTTCGTAGAGATGAATTCCATTATAGGTACCCACCAGAATCCGTGTATCATCAACAACCTCCAAATCCAACACTCCAATCTGATCCCTGATGGGTAAGAACGCGTTATTCCCAATACGGTACAATCCCCTATCATGACCACATAAGATATCATCACTAATCCTAGTTATATCCCATACCTGACCTGCCGACCCAGGCATTAGAGAAAAAGAAATTCCTTGAACACCACTGGCAAGACTTCCCCATGGACTGGTATATAAGCCTTGATTAGTGCCCAAATAAAAAACATCGTTATCAATGATTGCCGTCTGACCCGTACCAAAATTACCAGCATGATCAAATACGTAGGCAAGGTTTTGTGACAATTGAATTCCAGTCAATCCTAAATCCATACTCACCCAAAGAATGCCATTGGGACTGTAATACAAATCAAGAATTGTATTATTCGGCAACCCTCTCTGCTTATTGATATTTTGAATGATTCTTCCAAAAGTATCGGTGATATATATACCATTTAGGATGGTACCAAAGACAAAGTATTCTTCATTGATGGTTGTAAAACTAAAAGCTTGATCACGAATCAAAAAGTCGGAAAGATCATTGGACCATGAATTCAACTTTGACTCTTCATACACATAGAGTCCCTGATTTTGAGTAACAATCAATAATTTGTTATCGATCTTATTTATCCCAACAATTTGTAGGATTCGATTTTCCTGGAAACTAAATACGGGTTCTAATGAGATGCCGTCAAAACTGTAAAGACCAAATTTTTCATCTACAACATAAAGAAACCCATTGGTAAAAAAACTCTTACTAAACTTTGATGGTGCGGAGATCTTGGTCAATTGGTCATCTTTATAAACATAGATGTTATCAAATGAAATAAAGATGATGTAGTCAGATATTTGATGGACACCCCAGAACTCTTCGGCAATTTTTCCACCATTTTCCTTAAATGGATAAAGTGATTCATATTCGTAATACAACAACGAGTTCAACTCCCATTTACCAAAATCTAAATCAGAGCCCGTATATAAAATAGAATCACTAGTAATTTGAAGTGAACGGGTATATCCTTTACTCCCTTTATATTTTTTCCATTCAGAACCATCAAATTCCAGCAAACCTTTGTCAGATGCTAAAAACAATACATTTTGATTATTCGACTGTATATCCCATATCTTTCCTGCATTTTGATAGTGCTCCGGCATGTAAACATCGAGATAGGGTACTCCTAGTTCAGGGACTTCTTGTGCATGGATCTTAACCGTAAAAAGAAGAATAAAACAATATATAACGGTTATTCTCAAAAGTAGACTAGTTGTGTTTTTTAAGATCTTGGAAATATAGACATATGATTTTAAAAATACACTTTTGCGTTACCAAAGTAGTAAAATGAGCCTTTACGATGTGAATAAAGCACATTCCGCAGACATGATTTTTTCAATTCTTCGCACACTGGCGAATAAACTGCTATACAACCAAAAAAAGCCATCCAAATAATCAGATGGCTTTCTTATTATTGAAGTGTTTTAAAAACACTTCATTAGCTTTTTCTAATTAAATCACTTAACAATGATTTTAGAAATTTGTTTTCCTCCTTCTTTTGAAGTCAATCTCACCAAATACGAACCCGTTGCAATATCAATCAAATCAATAGATGATCCTCTTGCAGATCTAATCAACTGACCCTGAAGTGAAATAATCTCGATCTTATCAAGCTCCTCAGAGAAATTAAGTGTTCCGTCAGCCAATACAGGGTTTGGATATATCTTGATCGCTTCTCTTACTTCCAGGTCTTTTGAAGAAGACACGACCTTAGAAAAGAACACATTGTCCATATAAAGTGTACCTGTTCCAAATGGCTCACTGGTAATGATGTATTGATTAAGATCGGCTACAGAAGCCAAACCTGCATCCGTAAAGTCAGAAAGTGGAATACTTACATTCATCCAGTTTTCCTGAGATACCGGTACTGTAATTTCCGCTTCTGAATCTCCATTGGCCCCTTCAAATCCATCACCCAAGAAGTCTACCAACTTAATTTTCAGTTCTGTCATGTTCGGTGTCCAGATATCCATATTAAGGAACAACATTTCTGAAGCATCCACTGGTGCACTAACGGTCTCAATACCATTAAACCCAAGCGCTGTGTACTTCTTGGTAGGATTGCCATCTACCATAACATCTTCGAATGTAGCATCACTCCACTCAGTATTCCAGGTATCTACTGTCACATCTGTATATACATCACTAAATAGTGAAATGACATCTGCCTCCGCAATTGTTGGGTCAGGAGCTCCTACCGTTGGTTCTGTTGCTGTCATTCCGCCACCATCTTTATAGAAGTATAAATTATCTATGTATACATTATATGGAGACGTATTTGCAGTACCATCACCATTAAATTGACCATCAAACTTCATTTGACCGATGCTAGCCCAGGTCATATCTGTAAATGCACTTTTTGGAAGATCAACGCTATTCCATTCACCCGGTGTAATTGGTACCTCTACCAATACTTCGATTGGTCCCTCTCCACTATTATTGATAGGAGAAATTTTAACCTGTCTGTCTGTCCCTACTGGCACCCAAATGTCGAGGTGTAAAAATTCCATTGCTGATGCATCCAGCGTTGCAAATTCAGTTCCCTGATAATTAAAGTTTGGATAGGCTAAAGCAAAATTTCCAGTTCCCGGATCAAACTCAGGATTGACCAACATATGACCAGATTGTCCCCAATCAGGATCATAATTAATATCGGCAACGGTAGTGTATGCATCACTGTAAATAGAGATTACATCTGCTGCTGATTGTGTTGGAGAATCCGGAGAGGTCGTAGGTGCATCCACCAAGAAAGAAACAGTATAGGTAAGCATGTCTGTTCCATTTGCAGCAGTAACCTCAACACTTGCACTGCCCGGTACAGTAGTAGCCTGAGTAATAGTTGCCGTAGCTGCTGGATCAGTTGTAGTTGCCATGGTAATTTGTGGTGGATCTACTGTACCTCCTGGTAATCCAAAATTATAGCTGGTCACACCCGCACCAAATCCTGGAATTGTGGCACCATCCACTTGCAAATCACTCAATGTAGCATCTGTTCCTGAAGCCGTAGGGTTTTTCCAGAAATAGATATTATCTAAATACACATCATAAGGGTCCGTATTTGCACTTCCGTCTCCATTAAACTGACCATCAAACTTCATTTGGAAAACGCTGTTCCATGACATATCCGTAAATGCACTTTTTGGAAGATCCACACTATTCCAAGCTCCCGGAGTCAATGCTACTTCTACCAGTACCTCTCCCGGACCTACACCACTATTATCTATCGGAGAAACCTTCAGCATTCTGTCTGTACCCGCCGGCACCCAAACGTCTATGTGTAAAAACTCCATAGCAGAGGCTCCAACAGCATTAAGTTCTGTTCCCTGATAATTAAAGGTTGGATAAGCCAAAATTGTCATTCCTGTGCCTGGATCAAAATCAGGATTCACTAGCGTATGACCTGATTGTCCCCAGTTAGGGTCGTAATTTGTAATATCAGCATTGGCATACGTATCGCCATATATTCCGATTACATCTGCTGCATCTCTTGCTGGTGGATCGGCAGCATTATCTGTAGGTTGTGCATAAATTGTAAATGCACACAACATTGAAAAAATAAAGGTGTAAATTATTCTCATGTTTATAGTTTTTAGTAAGTAATTTGAATACTCTGTTAAAGTAATAATTTCTTTTATCTTCTGTTTATCAATAGTTTATGTTTTTTAAATTTTAATCTTGCAACGATGATTTATACAGTTCTCGCATCACAAGTTTAGGGGTGCGGTCTGTATGAAAAAGCCCCCAATGCTTTTCCGGTTCCATAGGTTCGGGTGAGCCTTTCCAATTTTCATCAAATGCTTCAAATACAAATGTCAAGATGTTATCCTTAGTCACCCAATCCATCAGATCTTCGTAGTACACTTTCTGATTTTCCTCACTCACATGCTCAGGATTGATACCACGTCCATTCGAATTTGTCGACCACCCTGCTTCTGTAATCACTACAGGAACATCAGGATACATATTCGCTACAGCATAGTAATTGTCTTTGGTATATTCCAGAGATTCATGGATATGCTTGTACTCCCAAACCGGATAAGTATGCACCGAAATGAAATCTATTTCCTCCACCAATGGCTTCAGCTTATTCAGCCAGGGAACATAATTTTCACAATAGGTAACGGGCTGAGTCGTATTTTTCTTTACTTGCCTCACATAATTAATTACACTATTTACGGGCACATAATGATCTGTCCAATCTACACAAGCCTCATTTCCAACAGACGTACAGCACACGATATCTTTATATTCATTTGCCCATTCTATTAATGTTGCAATCTTTTCTTTATTCTTCTTGAGCTTTTCCTGAAGCGCTTCTTCTGAATACACTCCACCTCCCCACGGACAACCAAAGTTGTTCATCTCAGCTTCGATATATGCACCAAGCATTACTTTGAAATCAAACTTTTCTTTTTGAATCACCTCCAACACTCTATTCGAATGAAGGTCGCAATCATACAATCGTAAATACTTCCAGTTTTTTTGAAGGATCAAAAGATCTTCTTTGATTTCATCATACGATGGATGTTGTCCTCCCGGATGTTGTCCATCTCTGAATCCTGAATAACAAATAGCATTTCCACGTGGTATTCCCAATGCTTCAAATGTATTCATCAATACTTCAATTTTTCATTTTTATCCCAGATTCCCCAATACGCTCCTACTTCTCCTTCTGCACCTACCTTCCAAGATTCATCAAAAGAGGAAAAATAAAACACCTCAATGTTGTTATCCGCGGACCACAATTGGGTATTGATAAAATATTTCAATGCTGCATCCTCCGAAGCATGAGCCCCTTTTAATGACTCTCCTCTGCTTGGCCATCCCGTTTCAGTGATAATCACCTTTTTACCTGCACCGGCATCAGAAGCCTGACCATACATGGACTGCATATGATGCAAAGAATATTCATATGGGCAACCTTCCCAAAACGGATAACAATTGGTAAGAATCACATCGCATGCTTTGGTAATTTCAGGACGATGAGTGAATTCATAATACGCATCTACATATCCTACTGGCACCATCGGAATTTCACCTTTCACTCGATACATAAATTCGAGCAATTGACCCTCCGTAAGATCACCTCGATACATTACTTCATTCCCAACCGCAGCTATATCCACATACCCCTCTTTGGCCAATTTAATAAGACCACTGATCTCACGTTCGTTGATTTCCGGATCATCGCCCAACCATGCTCCAACCAGGGTCTTGACACCCATTTCTTTGGCTATCTGGGGTATATACTCATTCCCTTCCGTACAAGAAAAGCTCCTTACCCATCTGGTATGCGGTGCAAGAATTTCCATTCTTCGCCTAACCTGTTCTCTGGAAATGATGTCGCCCGGACTTTGTCCATCTTCGTATAAAGAAAAACAAAATCCATGTACGCCGTCCTGCATGATATCATGAAACAGGCGCTTCAAATCTGCTTCAGACATGTTATCAATTCGTGAGCCTAACTGATCAGAATTAATTCTGTTTAACGCATCACTCGACCATAAAAATTTATCTCCTCTAAATGACATTATTTATAAAGTTTATAGTTCTCCTCGTCTTTCGACAAGTTCTTTTTTAATCTCTCTTGCTCTATCTTCTGACAAACTGTAATTCCACATCACCCATACGGCCAATCCAGCTGTCACAGATGGAATTATAATATCTGCAACTCTGAGTCGGTTCATTGTTTCAAGTGATTGTTCGGTAATATTCGGGTCAAAGCCTACAATCTTCAAAATTAATCCTCCTAGTACCAGTGCTATAGCCTGACCTAATTTTACCATCCACCAATAAATTGCTCCAAATGTTCCTTCTTTACGTGGCATTCCATTTTGCAATTCATCCAAATCACAAACGTCTGCCGTCATAGACATCATCAACGTAAACAGACCTCCCATACCAAATGCAAAAAGTGGAATTGGACCAAAAATAAGCCATGGGATCTCACTGCCAGGATCAATGCTAAACCAGGACATGCCTACATTATCCAAAATTGGATTGAGCCATTCAAAAATAGAGCCTACTATCGAATTAAGGCTTTTTCCAAATCCAGTCTGATTGAATTGACTATTTAGCTCTTTATCAAATCCCCACCACTTCAACATGTAACCTACTATGGAGATTACAGTCGATATAATAAAGGCTTTCTTTTTACCAAATTTATTGGACATTTTGGAAATAATCGGAATAACAATAAATGCCGTGATCACAGCATTAATCGTATTGAACCATGCAGGCCATGTACCTGCGGACTCATAGCTACCATTATACATGTAAAATACGATAATAAAGACACCAAAGGCGGCTACCAATTGAAATCCATTAAACACTAAAAATGTAGCCCCACAGAGTTTCATGAATGGCTTATTCTTAGAAACCTGAACAATCCCCTGCCAGAGTTCTTTCATGTTGGCCGCCAGAGTTTTCCAGTTTATTTCTTTACGATTAGCCATATTGGCTGAATCTATACCCTTACAAAATAGGGCTGGAAGAATCCCAAATATAATACACATTATCCCTACAATTATAGCCATTGTACGAACTCCTTCCGTTTGAGTATTAAATGTGTTTGAATCGGGAATGATGACATAAAGCCAAGGCACAATCATCCAGGCAATTTGACCCATGGTATTGGAAAAAGCCATCAATCGTGTACGCTCGTTATAATCTGAGGTCATTTCATACCCTAATCCCACTAAAGGTGTAGCAAACATTGTATTTCCTACCAAAAAGAGAATTTGCAACACCATGACATGCCAAATGATATAATTCTGCGAAGCATTGTCATCCAGTTGCCACATTAGAATAAACAGAATACCACTAATAATTGCACCCAGAAAAATATATGGTCTCCGCCTACCCCACCTTGACTTGGTATTGTCAGAGATGAATCCCATAATGGGATCTGTGATGGCGTCAAAAATTCTTGGCAATCCCCCTAAAAGTCCGGCCCATAAAGGGTCAACTCCCCACGCTGTCAATAAGAAAAATTGAATAAATACTCCCAGTGTTCCAGGTAAGATGTTTAGTATAAAGTGCCCCGCTCCGAAAGCCATTTTTTGACCTACAGGAACCCTATCTTTTACCGCAGTTTGATGGTTTGCCATATCTTTTTATTATTAGTTAGTAGTAGTTTTGTCCATTTTGGTCAACACAATTGACTGTATTGCTTTCGCATCAATCGTAACCGTCTTTGTATAGGATTCCATCTTTAGTTCCACAGCAACGGGGTAGTCATTTTGATTCAACAATACTGCTGCAATGCTTCCATCCGGATTTTGAACCGAAGTAATTTGTACCTCATTAGCATCAGAATCATGAGCTATCCGTTTCGAGCCTGGTCGTATATATTTGCTAAAATGGGCCATAGCGTAATAAAGTGGAGTCATATAGACTTCGTCCGCTTCTGGATCTACGATGACCGGTGCCAGACACCAATTTTTAAACCAATTCGGACCTCCTTGACGATCTAACACCATGTTCCAATCGACCCAGCCATCCACCCAATTATTGAGGCATCCAATGATGTCTCGGGCGTATCTATATACGGGTACATATTTTGGGTGTAGAGGCTTTTCTTCTTCCGAAGCCCAATCCCAACCCCAATCGGTGGCTTCTTTGCTCCAATACCAGGCGTCATCTTGCCAATGCGGTACTTCAGCATCCACACATCCTTCTGTCTCTATTAAATATTTATCTGGAGCTTTGTCATGGGCATATTGTAAGACTTCAGGAAACACTTCGTACGTACTTGCGTACCAATGGATGGCTGTGCCGTCCATATATTTGGAGGAAACTTCATCTTTATACATTACATCCACCCATTCCTTCAAGTGATCACGGTTTTGGTCATAACCCAATATGACAATGTCTGCATGTCCATTCTTTTCCATGCTTGGTCCAAGGTGGTTCTGTACAAATGCGGTCATCTCCTCGGCCGTATAATGCATGCTCTCCCAGTTATTGCCATTGCCCAACGGTTCATTTTCCACCGTTATGCCCCAGATATCGATTCCTTCTTTTTTATAAGCATCTATGTATTTTGAAAAGAACAACGCCCAGGAATCATAATATTCCGGCAGCAGCTTCCCTCCTACATAATTATTATTGTCTTTCATCCACGGAGGAGCAGTCCAGGGAGAAGATATGATCTTGAATCCATCGCTGGAAATAGCCATAGCTTCTTTAATCATGGGAATGATATCTTCTTTGTCTTCATTAATGGAAAAATCCGTCAATTCCTTGTCCTTGGTTGGAGTATATGAATACTGGCCCAAGGAAAAATCACAAGAATTCATGTGTGTTCTGGTCAATGAATAGCGTGCCCCATCATCGCCAAAGTACGCTTGCAATATTTTCTCTCGATTTTCCTTGCTCAACTGGTTCAATAGATAGGCAGACGATTCTGTAAAAGAGCCCCCGATTCCTGTAATGGTCTGATATTTTTTCTCCGGATTCAGGGTGATAACTTGTTGTTTTTCTGCTTTGGCAAACTCTGTAAGCGCTGTCATCTTTTTGCCTGCTGCGGACGTCTCAAAGACTTCTGCAGTCCATTTCTCCTCGGTACTAGTATTCTGTTTACAACTCATCATACTGCTTACTAAAAAAATTAACAACACCAGTTTTTTCATAATATCTCTTTTACTCTTCTACCAAAACTTTAGCCGTTGCCGGATTATATACCGATTCCATCATCTTGCTTTTGTCACCGTCAAAAGTCTTGACCACTTTATTACCTCCACGTTTCAATCCATCAAATATGCCTTGATCAACCAAATCCCAAATGACGTGCTTAGCTTTTCCATCGACGGTAAATAAGCCAAAATGATTTTCAGAACCGTTTGGATTCCCTGCATCTTTCCACGGCTCATCAATCGCCTGAAAATAGAAACAACTCAACCCTTCTTTATTGGTCCAATCTCTCATGTGTTGATGATACAAAGCCTGTTTATACTCATCACACGCTCTGGAACCCTCGGGTCCATAAAAGCCATCGGAATGACTTGCCCAGCCCGTCTCACCAATATGTATCGGCTTGTCTAGCCCCAGGCTTTTCATATATGCCTTCACCGATTCGTATTGCGATTGCGCATAGGCTTTAGACCTCAGCATAGCCGCTTCGATTTGTTTTTCTTTGTCTTCCAAATCTCCTTCACTGGCATACCAGAAATCAGCATTGTAATGCGTGTCATGCATGGGATAGGTATGCATGGAAATGAAGTCTACCGATTTGATGAGTTTATTTAAATCCTCTACATGATATTCGTCGGAACCTCCGCCCCATGAAGCAAAATTATCCGAACTGGTTATCCAAAGGTCTTTGCTGAGGTCACCTTTAGCTTTTAAGTTTTGAAGGTGGTTTACCCATTTTAATATGACACCTGGTTGAACGTAATAGGAAGCCGCCCATTTTACCATTGCTTCGTTGCCCACTGCTATAATCTTGACGATATCTGGGTATTGATTCGCCAGATTCACCGCCCTGTCTATCTCTGCGGCATTTTCCGGACTTTCCTCGTCATGATTGGGTTCGAGATCGGTCCATGCATTTTTACAATCTATCCACGCTCCAAGCATTACATACATTTCAAAAGAATCATCCTCTTTCTTCAACTCCGAGATGGCTTTAAGCACATTACTAGCATGTGGTCTTGTAACATTATACGTTCGTATCAACTTGATCCCAACTGCGGACAAAAGGAGCATGTCTTCCTTTAATTCTGCAATGGTCGGTTGAGTATCTCTGCTCGTTGTGCGATATCCTCCATACGATATGGCCTGATATGTCGAATCTCCAAGAATCTTTTCTGCTGTCATCACTTCTTTCTCCGTTTCCTTTGAATCCTTTTTTGGTTGTGTACAAGATGAAAAAACGAGCAATATTGAAAAGAATAGCACTGAGTAAATGGTAGCTCTTTCATGCTTCATATTCCAAATTGCTTTTTTCATTATGTTTAAATTTTATTTTAGGCTTTCTATTTTTAGATTAACCTTTATTTGATCAATCTTACCTGTTCTGGCAAATACTTCTCTGCTTTGATTTAGATCCAAGCCCAGGCTATTGGAGGATTCTGTACGTCCATCCTTGTATATGATCTCCAATTTTTCTTCGTTATTGATTTGATATACCACCGGAATTTGGCAATAGGTAAAAGCCAATGAACCCGATTCCAAATGAATGCTTTGTGTTTGTGCATGGAGATCCAAATACGTGAATGTTTTCTCTGTTTCTAAAAACTCTTCTTTTCTTAGCAAACACGGATCAAACGAAAGCTTTCCCTCCTCAACAAAAATTCCTAATTCTCCATATCTGCTCAAAATATCTTCTTTTACCTGACCTGTCATTCCCGGTTGCTGAGCTCCTTTATTGGCAGGTGTGTGTGAATAAGGGTCCGTTGGAAATGCCCCATAAAGCGAGGGTGATTTATGAACGCCGATGCCTTCATTGATTTCGTAAAAATGCTCCAACAATCTCCCCACTACTGAAGGATTTGTATCTTCCTCGATTGCCCTAAGACATGTCTCTTGTACGGCCAATAATAGTTTGGATACCATGTGCCAGTAAATAGACCCAAGTCCTTCGTACCCAAAGAATGTCCCCGATCTACCGGTAAATGCCTTATGGTTGAACACCAATTCAAAAATACCAGCAAGGTTGTTTCTTTCCTCAGCTATGAGTTCTTTATAGTTTGAATCTTCCAAGGAAATAAGTGCATTATTCAAGTCCTGCACGTTTCTAAAATTGCCATTAAAATGCGTCTTGCCAAAAACATCCTGTTCAATAATCTGAGTGTTGCCATCCGCAATCAATTGCTGAATCAATGCAGAACCAGCCACAGCATCTGTCGGCAAAATATTTTTTTCAAAAAATCCAAGCAGTTGCTTATTTGGGTAAAGGATATAACTATATTGATCTTCTCTAAATAATGCACTGCTCTTTAACCCATCCAATACCTCCAATGCCTCTTCCGATGATAATACACCCGAACTAAGTACAGCAACCTGTCCTTCCAGCATTTCGCTTAGATACGACACCTTAACCTGATCTGTATCAAAAGTCAAAAGATTATATGCATGGAATAGTTTGTCTGATCTTTTATTCGCTCGAATGGTATGATCTATGTGCACCAAGGCTGATTTAATAAAGCCTTTGAGGCCACTGATGGAAATAGATCTCTTTGTGCCCCAGAATGATTGTTGATAGACATGATTGCGATAATCCGAAGCGGATGTTCCCAACTCATCAACTATTTTCCGTCTATCTTCATTCGAAATTTGTTGGTCAAGCAAATGCTCATTTTCCTCAAAAGTCTTACGAATGTTTTTGTAGAAATCCATCAACTCGTTGGATATCTTGATCTCTTCCAGATCTGTATTTTCCAATCGTTCGTTAAAAAAGGCAAGAAATCTCCTCAGATAATAGAGCGTCACCATAGAAATACCATTCCCTACCAAGGCATTGTTGGCATCGTTCCATTCCGGTCGTTGTGTATTCATCCAAATACCCCCTTCTGGTACATAATTTGACAATTTTGCCAGAACGGTTGCCAGGATTTTTTCTATGAAATTTACTCTGTGTATCTGTCCGTTTTCGTCTTGAAGCAACGTACCATCCGCCCCAAGAACTTCTTCGTGTTCTCTTATCTTTCGATCTGCTTCATCGTCAAAAAGGATCGTGTCCTTTGGATTTTTTACGATGTCTTCGTAGGACTTTATCTTATAAGGAACGTTGGCATAAACAAATAGATCCTGGCCAAAATAGTCAGCCAATTTACCCGGTTCATGCTTTTCAATGAATTCCAGAAATTTCTGTAAATAGATGATTTGATGATCACCCCAATATCCAATGTACGACCAGGGATCATCTGGTTCGATCACTTCCCAATCAAATCCCCCTTTTGTAATTCTATAGGGATTGTATCCGTCAAATGTGGATGCATTTAGGAATCGGAAAATCATTCCGTCTATGAAATCCGGAAATGAATAGACCATCGCCTCCCAATTCTGAAAAATATCTCTCCAATTGCCCTCGTAATCCAATATTTTGGAACCATCATTTTCATTGATCATATTGATCGAAAACTTATTCCATGGTCTACTTGGATCCCCGTGTCTACGACTAAATTTAAGAGGGAGATATTCCGTAGCGAGTCGCAGAAAATCAACATCCTCAGAATCTTTTAACCGCTCGCGTAATTCTTGCAATGAAAACGTTTCGGGTAGTGCTTCCATTATTGCCTTATTGCTTTCGAACACTTCTTTGTTCGCATTGGCCAAATAGGCCGAAAAGTCCCATCGTTCAATTGCATATCCATCGTCGAATATTCCTCCCCGCATATTGTTAAACAAGACATTGGAAAAATGCCGAGCATCTCTCAAAGAATCTGCCGTACAATGAAGACCATCTGCCGCTGCATTTAATGCAATAAGGCTTTCAGTGCCCTGATCAATGTCTTCCATGATTTTCACCGATATATCGCTTTCACCATTCAATAGCTGGATAAGCTCAGCGACTTTGGATTGAGTCTGATTGACATTGGCTACGATCATCCACTCTTTGCTTTCTTGCGGATACAGATGAAAGCTGTTTTTCAAAAAGTAAGCACCTTTCTCTCCCTTTACATCGACCTCTTCGTGTACTTCTTTTTTACTTCGGAAATCATTCAATTGAAGAGATGACAAAAGAAATTCGGAGTCCTCAATTCCCACGGACCATGCTATATTGGCTTTGAGTGCTTCACTAGGCTCTGCCTTGTCTACAATTATGGCACTTAGAGCAAAGATACCCAGCCCCGTTGCTTTATGCAGTTCGCTTCTTTTGTATGCGTCCACCAAATTACTGGTAGAACTTTGAACGTCACTTGGTACTCCTTGCGGCATGATGTTTTGAATTCCATCCAACATGGAAATCGAAACTTCTGTCTTAGCGTCATTTATAATTTTTGATCGTCGGACAAAACCAAAGTCATTGCTTGAGCACCATTCATACCTAAAGGTCAATTCCAGGTCATGATTGATCTGTTCGAATAAAACTCGATTCCCATATCGGTTTTTGTAAAGGTTTGTAGTCACCTTATACACTCCTTCATTACGAATAGAAAATGGCTCCCAAATCCTAGATGATTGATTTCGGGTCACCTGCAATATGGTCTTGCTTCCCGTAGTCTCCGCAGACTCTGTTATTTTATCATCAGTGTAATAAGGGAAAAGAGAATATTCCGCGTTTTTTCTACCCGCTGTTAATCCTCCATTGCTTGATATGAACATCCAATGATTGGAATCACTGACAATGCTCATAAAAAATGGACGCATAGAATCACTATTGCTGATCTTGTAGTAGATATGATTATCTATCTCTACTTGTTCGATCGCTGCTCTTTCTTTTACTGTCGCCAAGCTTATTAGTTTTCGATTAGGAAAATATATTCTTTGTTATAGCCAGTATCAGGATCATTGATACCATGCTTTTAGATTACATTACTGCTGAGCACCAACCCTCGGGCAATCTTCCAGCAGTAATGTTAGTTAACTTTTGTACCTCGTATGTATTAGTTATAGACTCTCACATAGTCTACATACATTGTTTGCGGAAATACAGTATCCGCATTAGGGTTACCAGGAAAAGTACCTCCTACCGCTATATTTAAAATTAGATAAAACGGATTGTCATTATAGACCCATTCTGTATTTTCAGGCAGATCATCTGGTGTAATTTGATTGTACAAAACATCATCTACATAATAGTTGATATAATCAGGTCCCCATTCAACACCAAATACGTGGAATTCCGTATCGAAACGACTGTTTTCCAATTCAAAGCTTTTGGTGATGGCCTCTCCTCCTGAATAACCAGGTCCATGAATAGTTCCGTGATTAATGGTAGGTTCACTACCTCGATTTTCCATGATGTCTATCTCTCCTCTTTGTGGCCAAGGTACTGTACCGTTCGAATCATCTCCAAGCATCCAAAAGGCTGGCCATAATCCCCGACCCCATGGCAATTTTATTCGCGCTTCAAAACGTCCATAAGATTGCTCGAATAGTCCTTTGGTCAATATTCGTGCAGAAGTATAATTTCTTCCTTCGAACTGTTCCTGACGTGCAGTGATCTTTAGCATACCATCTTCAACGACAACATTTTCTGGTCGGTCTGTATAATATTGCAACTCAAAGTTACCCCATCCAGAAATACCTTGTTCGGTTCCGTCACCTATATCGTATGTCCAGTTTGCAGAATTGGGAGCACCATCTGTATCAAAGTTGTCTTCCCATGTCAAATTGGTAAACGTTATGACTTCTTGAGTCTCATCCGGATCACAACCACTAAATGCTACAATAACAAATGCTGCTAAAAGATATGATCCTATTTTAAATATTTTGTTTGTTGTAATTTTCACTTCTCTTCTTTTTTAATTTGTTAATTGAATATCATCAAAATAATAGGTGCTGCCATCGCCACCAAGATCTACAATGAACTCCATAAAGATTACCATTCTATTGTAGTCAATAGAGCCGTCGGCCACACCACTAAAATCAAAAATTAATTCTTCCCATTCATTGGCTACTGTCGTTTCGACATCAACAAATACTTGTGCCGCCCCTCCATCATTTCGTTCCAGAGCAAAACGCACTGGAATACCAATTTTTGGTGACCATACTTTCATAGATAATTTCTGCGTCTGAGAAAAATCGATAGGATTGTCCAGGTCTAAAAGCGTGCCTGCAAAGAATTGCGCTCCATTGGTTTTGGTTGTTCTCATCACGGTAGCAGAGGTATTCACACCACTTTGGTCAGGATTTGTCTCAATTGCAGAATCAGCACCTTCAAATCCTAAAAATGCATAATTCGCAGGATTAGACAATTCGAAATCCAGCGGTAGTGTAACCGTTTCTGGTGTTATGCTGCCATCTTCTCTGTAGAAATAGAGATTATCTGCGTAGAAGTTAGCAGGTGGATTACCTGGTCCATCTCCCGAGAGTACAATTTGCCCCAGGCTTGTTTTTGGATTCAAGCTGGAAATATCCATATCAAGGGAAATCCATTGATCCGCTTCAGTACCTAAATCAAAATCCTGAAATAGATCTGTATCATCATCTCCTCCAAATGATCCATCACCGCCAAAATCAACTATAGCTATCCTTAAATCCGCACTACCAGGAATAGATCCTGGAACAAAAACATCCATGTGAAAATGAGTAGCCAGTTTGCCATTGATGGTAGGTACATTTTGATTAAATTCTATTCCTACGAAATTGAAATTTTCATAATTCAATATGGCATCTCCATTTACAGCAAAGTCATTAGAAGTCGTAGTCTGGAATGGTGCGTAAAATCCATTGTAGAAGTCTACGGGTCGATTATCATACGCCTCACTGAATATTGAAATTACACTTTCAGAGGGTCGGGTAGGAAATGGTGCTGCTGTAAAGTCCCCTTGAGAAATTATGGTAAGAGATCCTGCGGCCTCCATACCACTTAATGTAGCGGTAATTGTAGTTGTTCCTCCTGCTCCTACTACTCTCACATTTCCCTGTTCATCTACCGTAGCAACGGATGGATCTGAAGAAGTAAATGTATAATAACTTGGTGTTAAACTGAGTGTAATATCCTGTCCATTTGCCAGGTTAAAGGTCTCAACCAATCCACTTACGCTCGTTGCTCCTCCAATAAAGCTTTCCACGGTTATGTCTTCTCCATTCAAAATTGCAGGTCTGGGTTGTGCTACTGTACCTAAATTCTCAAACCTAATATCATCAAACCATATCGTGTATCCCAAACCATTGGTATCGTCTGTCCCGTCACCATACCAAAACATACCTCGTTCTTGTAATAGTTTTGATGCATCAGGAATAGGAATGGTGTACTTTTCCCAATTTGTACCTATTTCTGTTCTGAATACAGTTACTTGATTGGTATTGGTAAGGAAATCAATTCCAAAACCAACCTCATTCAAGATGACTCCTTGAGAGGCTTTGGCGTAAAAAGTAAGTGCATCAAATCCTTCTAAATTTCTTCCAGCTCCATCAATTCTTAATATTGCCGCCGCAAAACTACCATTTGGATCCGTGGCATTCGGTACATCTACTCTATAGGAAGCCCTACTTTCAAACCCTTCGTTGTTGTCAACCATAAAGGCATCAAATCTTGAACCTAAAAATGGCAAGTAAAAGTCTTTACCCATGCCTACGAAATTATCTGTAAAGATATCTCCTGTTGTAGAAAATTTAGCGGGAACGGCTTCATCTGAAATCTCTCTTTCGCATCCCGATAATACTACCAAGACAAGCATTGGCAGCAAAAATCTCACTTTGATATATTTATTAATTTTCATTTTGTGTTTTTTTATTATTTACCAATGTTTACGTGTAAGTATGTTCTAATCTCCCATTCTGTTCCATTCGGAAATCCTACTGGACTCAATGGAGGATCTTCAAATTCTGGCGCTGCTAACGGTGAATATCGTGGCGAAAACTCATTTAATGATCTCCATGTTCCTTGTATTCCCAATGTCGTACCTGGAAGAGCAAACCAGTCTGGATTACCCAGGTTGGTCGATAGATCCAGCATCAACTGAACAGGATAGGTAAGGTTGAAATCTCTGTGGTAATCGAAAGGTCCCCAATCATTGATACGCACATGGCTATTAATCTTCATTGATTTATGAATCATTCGCACATCTCCTCCATATCTAGTAATAAGACGATCATTATCACCATTTGCCTGTCCATTTCCGTAGTAAAGATTGGCGATTACTCCTGTCTGATTGCTCAACTTGGACACCATTCTCGTGTGTACTTCCCATAAGTCTTCCTGAGGAGCAGATTGTGGAAAGGCAAAAAATGTACGATCTGCCATAAATCCAATGTGTGCGTCTTGTGCTGAATTGAATCTTCTATATACAAAACCAAGATTCATAGCAAATTTTGCATCTTCAGCTCTATCGTTGTTCCACTCATACATCCATGTTCCAGGAGTAGGGTCAAATGACATCAACATTTCAAATCCCATCGCTTCTCTATTCCCTCCTCGTACTGCAAATGGATCGCTAATCCAGTTTCTCAATCGTCCCGGTGCTCCTACGTCGTTTGGCATCGGATCAACCAATGGCTTTTGCCACATAAAATTTGGTGCCAACTGGAAGTTACCAAATGAATACGTAAATCCAGAGAGTACATTTGTCATGTTTCCACTACCGCTGTCTTTAAGTTTCCAACCTGTAAACGTAAGTGTTTGGTCTACACCACCATTCGCTACCAGACCCATTGCCGAAGCCTGACCGTACCAGTTGAAACGACCACCTGCATATGTCAACTTAAGTTTACCTCCCCAGTTGTCTGAAGACTGTATCCGATCTACAACGACATCTCCATCATCATTTATGTCTTGATATGAGATACCATTCTGTGGACTACCACCCCAAATACCTCCAAGACTAATCTCAAATTTATTGTTTAGTTCTTTTTCTAAAACAATTGTTGCTCTTTCTGTAGCCCATGGTGGAATCACACCACTTCGTACCTGATTTGCGTTAAGTTCCCGAACTCCGGTAGCAGGATCTATATTAATATTTGTTTGAAAATCCCGGTGATAAATACCCGTTACTTTCCAGTGTTTGATCTCACGAGAATATTTGTACAACATAGTTGGATTTGCTCCCCACCATAACTGAGGACCAACAGCTGCGGTAAAACCATCTAACTTTCCCTTCCCTTCAATCTCTACCCCATTGATTTCACCATTGTAAATATCCAAGTTTGGACCATAATTGGCTTCTGGATAAAGACCAAAGAAATCACCTTCGTATCCCCAATGGAAATGACCTGTTCTGTAGAAATATTTAAGGTTGAATTGTTTAGCATTCCATTCGATATCCGCGTTATAAACTCTCAACCTGTTGTTATCCGTTAATATGACTTCTCCATCCGGTCCCTCTACTCTTAACGGTCGTGCCGTATTCTCGTAGAAAATTTCATTGATTGGATTCTGAGCCACATTTCCAACAATGTTGAAGTTTACTTCAGCTCGAATATTGGATGCCGGTCTTCCTTCTATACCTACAAAGAATGATTGCATTTGATCAAACCCTCTTTGATTTGGAAAGACATCTTCAGTAGGATCCGCTGTCTCAGGAGTTGTCAATAAACTACCTCCCGTACTAAACATATCAAACTTTGCTTGCATATTGCTTATACTCAATTTATCACTTCCCTGCCCTGCTAATGCAGCCTTATCGCCTCTTGCGCTAAGCATGGCTTCTGTCAGACTAATATTTTTGTAATGCTGCTGTACTCCTTCTAAAGTCATACCCGCCTGATATGGATTTAGCGAATGTGCCTTTTTCAGCGCATAGTAAGCAGCTCTAGGATACAAGGTGTACAAGCCCAATTCATTTGTTGGCCCTTTTGCACAAATTCCAAACCACTCCTCGTTCATATTATTGGCTCCTGGAAATGCTTCATCAATGGTATATCCACCTGCATTCCACGTCGACTCGGTCTGATGTGTATCTGCATCTTTTCGATCATCAAATCCAGCTTTCCACCATCCATCAGAAAACTGGAATGTAAATCCTCCAATAGAGTTATTAGATTTACCCAGACCTGCGGCATTTTCATATATCTCTTTCCAGTTATTCACCATGTAGTAGGCCTGCATTTTCTGGTCTTCTTGATTCTTAATAGCGTTGTAAGCATCCGAACCAAATTCCGTAAACATGATCGGCTTATTGAATTTAATTCTTACTTGCTCGAACATATCACCAAAAGAAACACCTCGATATGCATTTGTACCATAGATATCTACGTCTTTGCATTCTTGTGCTATGATATCCAAAAACAACACATCTCCATTACAGATGGCTACCGGATGAGCTTTGTCCATCGACTTCATCATAACTGCTGCATCATTCATCAACTTGTACATAGGTCGACCGCGTCTCTCTCCAACTGCATTTATTCGCTCTTCACCATCTGGAAAATCTTCCGTTTCCGCTCCTTGCCAGAAAAGACCATAGTTATTTTCATTACCCAATAGATAAAGCAAAAGACCTTTGGTATTTTTATACTCATTGACCAACGCCTGTGCTTCCGACATCAAAAGATCCATCGTAGCGGGGTCGTCATATTCTGTAATAGGTGTCCATACCCCATCTATGGTCAATCCATATCGACCAAACGTATGGTTAAGCATTGTGTAGATTCCATAATTTTCATAGATATACGTAATCCATTTAGGCTGGATACCCGTGTATATTCTTACGGTATTTACCCCCATGTTTTGTAGTAAGGCCATTTCATCATCCAGAGCCGCTCGAATGATGTTATCAGGCTTGTTCCAAAAATCAGCATCCACAACGTCTGTTCCAATCGGAACATAGTCCCAGTTCATACCATTAATCATAAATGGTTTTCCGTCTACAATCAGTGACTGCCCTGAAGCATCATTTTGGACAACAACCCGATTGGATTGTCCAAAAACCGTTGCTGCACTTAAAATCAGGCTTAATGCAAATGCGAATAGAATTTTCATTTTAATAGTTTAATGTTGATTTTATTTTAAGATTTCGCCAAATTACGAACATAAATTTTTTCGAACGGGAGATAAAAGTAAAATTTAATTCATACTCTATGTATATACAATCGCCATACAACAACACTGTATATCCCATAAAAAAGGGTATTTATTGATACTAAATCATTGATCTGTAACGGTATACATATTGTTAATAAATTGGTGTGGTAAGTGGGCCTGTATATAAGATGTATATACAAAATCTTCGAACTTTAACCCGAAAATGACAAAACAGAACTAAATATTGGAAATCTAGTCGTTTTAAAAAGAATGTAACGTTTTTGAAGATTTTACGAATTATGATTCTTAATTGACCCGATTACAGATCGAAATCCACTTATTTCCTTCAAAATCGGTATAGGCAATTAAAAATTCCTTTCCCCCTTCTTTCAGCTTATATCTTTGAGCGATTTGAGTTGGGTTTAATGGAAAGTTCTTAGTCACTATGTTGGCTTTCATTTGGGGCAAAGCCTTCTTCAGATTCTTTTTGTTTAATTTGATATTTTCTTTGATCAAAAATACCTTACCAAAATATTTATCTGCATACTTATCGGAAGTAAACAATTGGGTATTGGAGTGTAATTTTTCTAATCCTAATTGTTCGGCGTGACGATCTTGCAATTGAGACTTGATGAGTGCGGCAGCGGGTTGATACAAATATTTTTTAGGCGTGCTGAAATCAATTTCACATATGCGTTCATTAAACCAATGTGAAAACTCCAATTCTTCTCGATCACATAAATCTACTGCTGATATCAATGGTGACGACCTGTACTCATTTTTCAAATGCAGCAATAACTCTTTGACATCATTTTTTACACTTATCACCCAAATCTGATGTACGTTTTCCAAAACATTTACACACTCACTAATGTCTTGCATCGGTGATAACTTAATCAGTATATTATCCGCAACTTCATTAAGCTTTTGCTTTAGCGATACGATATTAGGTTCATAATTGGCAATGCTCGTTTTTCGAGTTCCATCAATTCGTCTGGATGGGTCAATGTATGCCCAATCGTATTTCTTCGAATTCCAATCCAAATATGCTTCGCAGGTACCATTAAATGTATCGCATTGATCAAAACCCAATTCTGCAAAGTTCATCTTTGTTGTGCTGTGCAAATCTGTATTGGGCTCCACGTACATACACGACTGAAAATTCTTGCCCAGTAGATAAGTATCAATTCCCATCCCTCCTGTAAGATCTATGAAGGACTTGCCCTCTATAAGTTTTGACTTGAATTGAGCTGTTTGTTCTGAAGAAGCTTGTTCGAGAGATTCTTTTTTGGGATATAGGTATTGAGGTGTTTCAAGCAGAAAAGGAAACTTTACCCTGGCAATTTTACGACCCATTATCTGGCGCGTAATCACCTTCATGTCCACATCCGAAAAAGGCGACTTTTTGAGTGCTAATGCATACGGGTCTGCATATTCATTTATTTGAATGTAGTCAATGACTTCTTGTGGCAGTTTCATACCTCTCCGTAGTTTTTATCACCCCGAAGGTACTAGGGAAAATCTTGTCCACAGCATATAGGTACTAAAGAAGGTGAGAAAAGAGATCAGTCTATTCATATTCGATTTCTACCTCTCCGCAAGTGGGGTGGGCTTGACATGTAAGAATGTAGCCTTGTTCGATTTCTTCATCATCCAGAGCAAAACATGCTTCCATCTCAACGGTACCTTTATTTACCTTTGCTACACAAGTAGAGCATGCTCCGCTGGTACAAGAATAAGGTGCTTCGTGTCCGGCATCCAATAATGTATCCAAAAGCGTTTTGCCCTTCTCCACAGTAAGGTTAATTTCCTTTCCTTCCAAAATTGCCGTTAAGGAAGCACCGGCGGTGGCTTGGGTTACCTCCGTCTTAGCTACATCAGCAGTTGTGAAATACTCTCTATGAATATTTTTCTCATCTATTCCGTTTCCGAGCAAAGTAGTCTCCACGGTCTCGATCATGCTTCCCGGACCACAAATGTAATATTCAGCCTGATCGGATTTAGCAGGATTGGTTTGAACAAATTGCGCCACCTTTGCCGAGTCAATTCGGCCTTTAAGTCCTGACCAATTGGTAGATTTTTTACCAAGAATCCCCAGAAGTCCATTGGATTTTGACTTCATGGGCTGACTTAAGGAGTGACTTACAATCAATTGACCCTCGTAATGAGATTGGAGTTCATCCAATTGTTGCTTAAAAATAATATTACTTTCATCCTTGCTTCCATACAAAAGGTAGGCTGTACTTTTTGGTTCGCCTTCCAGCATGGATTTGATCATCGACATAACAGGAGTAATTCCGCTTCCTGCAGCAAAAAAATAATGATCTCTTTGTAAATCCACCTGTGTTATCAACTTGAATTTTCCATCCGGTCGCATTACTTCCAGCACATCTCCTTTATGTACACTTTTGTTGATGAACGTAGACATCTTTCCATTCGGAACTTTCTTGACGGAAACCCCAAGATCTTCTTCATTTTGACCTGTACAAATAGAATAGGCTCTTCGTACATCTTCGTCATTAATCACGGCTTTTATGGTTAAGTACTGTCCCGCTGTGAAATTAAAATGCTCTTTATTTTTTTCATCTACATCAAAAAGTAACGTAACACAATCCTCTGTTTCATGAATTACATCCTTCACTTTAAGCTTGTGAAATTCTGACATCTCTCCTATTTTTCGTTTTAACTGTTATATTCTTAATTTTCAAAACACTTCAATACAACAACTTTTATCTACCTAAGTTCTTTTCATCAAAAAACCCCTTGAGGGCTTAAAGCCCTCAAGGGGTTGATTTATTATTAAAAGCAAACACTAGTTCGCTTTAATTTTAAATATAATTACTCCACATTGCTCAGCATAATCATTCTCCTCAAACCAGAAATCTTTTGATTTACGAATGGCCAATGATACCAACATTTTTTTCGCTATGGTCGATAATTTGGAATTGAACTCTGCAGATTCTACTCTTCCTCTTTTATTGACACAAATATCTACTGCGACTATTCCATCTTCGTCTGATAAGATAAGAATATTAGGTTGATTCAAAATTCTTCTTTTGCCAATGCCTTGGCCTCTTATCACTAATGTAAGATCATCATCTATCTCAATTTCATTGGGTGTATTATCATCTGGAGGCAGATTATCAACTACATCTTCAACAATAGGTTCCTCCTCATTTTGAACCGGTTCATCTTCTTCAGTATTCATTACAGCGTCATCCGTTCCCATTCCTTCATCTTCGTTTTGCATTTTTTCTTCATTCTTTTCCAACACACTTCCTCGGGTTGGGTTGTTTAGCGTATCGTCTTTTTGATTACCTGTTGCCGTTTCGTCTTTTAAGATCAGATCATCGTCCTCTTTAGTTGGCACTTCGACATCTGTCTTTCGCGGAGGAAATTCAGGATTTTGAATTTTTGATTTTTTTGGTTCTTGTTTTCGTTCGACTACCTCTGAGACATAGCTTCCACACGATTTTCGCGCTTTAACTCCTGCTTTAGAAGAACCCATCTTTGCGGATATCTGCCAATACTCACATGCCTTCAGCATTTGATCATTTTCTTCGTAAAGGTCACCCAGAAACTCTGAAACCTGCGGATCTTCTTCGTTCACATTTACGGCAAGACCTAGCGAATTCATGGCCGCTTCCGAGTTGCCCAATTTATAATCCGCTTTTCCCAAAAGCGTGATGGCCTGTGAATTCATACCCGCTCTACTCGCATGCAATAAGACGTCTTTTTTAGTCCCCACATAAGCTGCCATAGCATATTTAGACTGTGCTCTCAACAAAAGAGCGTCTTTATATCCCTTGTTCTCTTCAAGTAAATCCGTAAATGCCTTGATGGCATCTTCATATCGTTCGGTATCGAGAAGGTACTTTGCCTTTATGTATTTGAATTCAACCTCATTTTCAAGATCCTGAGCTTTTGATAAAGCGATAGAAAAGAGACAAAGTGCTAATGCTAATAAAAATCTGTTCATGACTTTGAAATACTTAGTTGTCATTTTGACGCAATTTGAGTTTGTAGGTGTGTTAATAAACCTATAATATTCTGCAAAAGTATTGAATATTAAGGGGATAGCCTTATTTCACCTGTATTACATTTAATCAGACGCAAAAGTTGAGCCAATCGTATAAATATTCCAATAGCAATCCAACTAAATTCGAAATGTATGCTTTTCAGGGCATCATCGTTGTAGATAAAGAATATACTTTTCCTCGAAATAGGGTTCGTTGATGAGTTTTATTATAGGATGCGTTTCATAATAATCCCTCTTGGAAAGTTCGGTCGTCTCATCTTTTACCCGTCCCCCTTTTAACGCAATAATCCCATTGGGTAGTGCATGTCTCTGATTTTCCGGGTCGATCAAATGAGTCGTCCATTCTTTGAGCTTACCGATTCTAGCCACTGCGCGTGTAACTACAAATTCGTATGTTGATCCACGATGCTCTTCAGCCCGGGCCTGAAAGGCAGTCAAATTTTCAATTTTTACTGCTGCTTTTACTTCATTCACCACGGTTATCTTTTTGCGTGTACCATCGATTGCTGTTAACTTCACATTGGGAAACAAAATGGCTAAGGGTACCGCTGGAAATCCACCTCCTGTACCCAAATCAATGACTTTAGTGTCATCCTTGAACTCAATAAATTTGGCAATGACCAAGGAATGAAGTACGTGATGCAAATAAAGATTATCGATATCTTTCCTTGATATTACATTGATCTTTTCATTCCATTCCCCATACAATGCTCTCAATTGTTCGAACTGTGCATATTGGTGGCTTTCAAGATTGGGAAAATATTTATGTATTAGCTCCAACGAGAAGTATTTTTATTTAAAAAATAATAAATCGGCAATACGAACAAATAAACAAAAAACAAAACATCTAAGATGGGAAACAACCAAAATAGATCGCTTTCGTTGAGCTTTTTCATTACGGGGTAATTGATAGCCTCTTGAACTATCCATTTCACCAGAAGTAATGTCCAAGCCAGTTTCACAGAAACAGTGCCGATCAAAAGTGCGATAATTAGTGCAATGTAAAACAGAATATGCGTTCCACTAAAAAGTGCCAAAAGAAACTTGTGGATGGGTTTGTAATACACTGAAGTACTTATATGCCTTGTTTTCTGATCTAGAAATGATCTCAAACTGGTTTTGGGATTGCTGTGTACAAAGCTATCCGGATGTAAACAGATACCCGTATTTTCTCGATTAGAGATCGCATTGATCATGAGGTCATCGTCACCAGATGCCAGATTTGAACCTTTCACCCGACTTTTTTGACTAAGAATAGTCTTTTTGTTCACTTTCATATTCCTGCCCACACCCATATAGGGTATCCCCGCCAAAGCATAACTTAAGTATTGCAGTGCTGTCGTGTAGGTTTCGAAGCGTGAAAATAGCGCTACAACACCCTTTCGTTTATGCATTGGGCCATATCCCAACACAAATTCGTAGTGTATACTCGTCATTCGCTGAGCCCAATGTGTTGTGGAGGGTGAGCAATCCGCATCTGTCAAAAGTATGGTATCAAAGGAAGCTGCATCGAATCCCGCAGATAGGGCCTCTTTCTTGCCGGGCGAAGTACCTTTTAGAGATAGTACTTTTATTCGGTCCGTGCGATATTGATTGAGCTTTTCCAAGGTCTTATCTTTAGAATCGTCATCTACCACAATGATCTCCTCCGCGTTTTGTTTTAACAGTTTCGGTAGTATCCTATCCACATTATCTTCTTCATTGTGAAAACACACAACTATTGAAATTTTGTTGCTTTTTAACTTATCAATTGCAGATTCATTTTTATAAAATGCCAATCGACTAAATAGGAAAATATAGAAGACAGAATGAATACCAAGACACAAAAGTATGATGTAGATAATCATAGAGTGTCTTTTGAAGTTTTGATCTTAGCTAAAAGACGTACCAAGCCATTTGAACTTTTCTTTATGGACGGATAATAGGTCTTGATACCTTTGAATCGTCTAAAAAATTCATCTACTCCGGGAATCATACTTCCTTCAAAATCAAATGACCTTCCTTCATTCAACGTAGCCTTTATTTCATTCCACAAAATCAAATTCATCCCATAGTGTCGATAATCTTCGACTACACTATTGGCAAAATTGTACGTCCACTTCTCATCTTTCATAAAGTAACACATCGCCACTATTCTTCCTTGTTCGTTGGTACATTTTACAATCTTTCGTTGCTTTTTCTCTTTAAGTACACCATCCAACTTTCTAAAAATTTGTGGTTCATTAGGCACCTTCTTACCTCTTTCTTCAAACGATTGCAAAACAAATCTCAAAAACTCCTCTATGTCATCCACTTCGGTATGATTCAATTCCCTATCTGCTTTTCGGATAATTCTGCGATGAGTAGAGCTTTGTTGGCCCCACAGTTTTTCAATTTCAGTGGCATGATTGATTAGATAGGTATGTTTTAGTGTTACGCTATTGTCTTTCTCTTTAAAAGGAGGAACCTCATAAAAATGATCCAGAATCATAAGCTGATGCCTCGGAAGACGGTCTATCATTTCGAAATAGGAGTCATTTGCGTGGAGACGGTCAAAATAAAATGGACCTGTGTATGGACAAAGTTGAGGTTGAACAATATATCGAATCCCGTATTTCTGCTTCAACATATAGACAAATATAGCCGAAATCCGATTTTCTTCTTCGTGTAGAATCACCTCCCAAGGTTTGTCACAAACGACATTCAAATAATAATCGCGAAAGAATAAGGGCACATAATTCTCCTGAATAAAAGCGCTATATTTTTCTTTTGCTACTGACAAAGCCAAGATCTAAATTCTATCCGAAAAATAGATAAATATTCATAAGTCAATGAGACTTCCAAAGAGATTACCTCGAAAATAACTTGACAATGCCTTGTATTCCAAAAAGAATCTTTAAGTGGATATCTGTTAATCCTTAACCGTCTTTTGCAAATAGGCTTCCAAAGCCATAGACATTGACGGTGTCTCGGGTGTAGGTGCAACAATATTTGGATATAGACCTCTCTCCTTTACTGCCTGAAGTGTCGATTTTCCGAATACAGCAAATCGAGTATCGTTTTGTAAGAAAGAAGGGAAGTTTTCGTACAGAGACTCTATCCCCAGAGGACTAAAAAAGACCAGTACGTCGTACGTAACATCGCTCAAATCCGAGAGATCGCTTGCGACCGTTCGGTACATCATTACATCGGTATAGTCTATTTCGTTTTTCTCCAAATAAGCAACTACATCTTTTGCACCAAGATTTGAACAAGGCAATAGGAATTTTTCCTTGTCTTTGTGTTTCATGAAGTAGTTGTTGAGATCTTCTACCTTTCTTTTACCAACAAAAACTTTACGCTTTCGATAGACAATAAACTTTTGAAGGTAATTTGCTATGGTTTCCGTCAGACAGAAATACTTCGTGTCTTGAGGCATTTTTACACGCATCTCTTCACACAATCTAAAAAAGTGCTCAATCGCGTTTTTACTCGTAAATATTATGCTGGAATAACTATCTGGTCTAAGACGATTCTTACGAAATTCCTTTTCTGTGACAGGCTCCACATGGATAAACTGCCTCCAATCAATGGTAAGCCCCCATTTCTTTTCCAGATCGTAATAAGGTGATCTTTCTGGTTTTGGTTGAGAAACTAAAATCGTTTTTACGTCCTTGTACCTTTCTATGTAATTATCCTTATTCGCCAAAGCTGTACCTTTTGATGCCATAAACAAAGATTAAGTTTAAAAACTTATGCTTTTATCAAGCAATTCCAAAATTTCCTATTATCTTTATTAGCAAGAGAATAGGCAAAATTTCGAAGGTGCAAAGGTACAACAAAAAATGAAATAAATTACTTTGTATGTAGCTACTTGCAATCAAAAAGCCCCTAAATGTTCGCAATAGGGTCAATATTCCTATAATTACCAATCCTATATAGATCAAAGGAACAGTTGCATTTAACGGTCCAAAAGCAATAATTAAGTTGAAAGGAATCAATAAAATCCCCAGAAAAATATTGAAGGTTTGAATGGTAAACCCAAACAATTGACTGTCTTTTTTGATTGGAAATATTCTCCCCAGTATCGTCAGAAAAAGGTGTCTGGTCAAATATATTCCTACTATCCCCAGAAAAACCCACTGAAAATATTTCCATCCCTGTAGTTCGAAAAAATTATATAGAATAAGATAGACAAAGATCGCCGCATTGATGAAATAAGAGATATACAATAAAAGATGGTGACCGGTGATGCCTCTCTTTTCTTCCCTATGAAGCAATTTGAGTACATTTTCATTGGTTATCGCATTGGATACCTTCTTAAGTGCCCCCCGCTGTGTATTAATGACAATAGCCAATAGAAATGCAGACAGCAAATTCAAAAAAAACAAAAAGGCATTTGAGCCACCAGACTCTATATCTATCTTTTTACTTTGCGTTTTAAGGGCATTTGCTTCTTTTTTGAGTTTACTTCTCCGAATCGGAATATGGGAAACATCAAATGGGTTTTGACCAAATTGACTTTCATCTTCTATCTCTTCTTCCCCTACCGTGGGCATAAGGTCCGATTCTTCCTCGAGGCTATCCTGCTTTGTTGGTTCTACAGGAATTAATTCTTCATCGCTTCTTTGAACGTCAAATATGTTAAACGTTGAACCTTCATCGGTAGCTTCTGAGTTGTATACGGAGTCTAGTCGTGTCTGAATCTCAAATGGATTTGTATTTACCTGAGCAAATGCCGAGCTACAGAATAAAAAAAGAAGAAATGACAAACAAGATAAACGCATAGTGCAAAAGTATAAAAAGCAGGATACTTTTGTTCTATTGTATAAGATTGTAGATTTGCAGACCAAAAATAAAAATAGATCATGGCATTAACCGAGTCAAATATGATCAGCTTGGGCACTGAAGCTCCCAATTTTGATCTTCCCAATACATTATCAGGAGAAACCCTTTCTCTCTCACAAGCAAGGGGTGAAAACGGTACTGTAATTATATTTTCTTGCAATCATTGTCCATTTGTAGTCCATGTCAACGATGAATTGATAGCTGTTGCCGAAGCGTATAAATCCAAAGGGATAAATTTTGTCTTGATCAGTTCAAACGATGTAGACAAGTATCCGCAAGACAGTCCTGAGAAAATGAAGATTCTTGGAGAAGAGTTGGGGTATCCATTTCCCTATTTATACGACGAAACGCAACAAATCGCTAAAGCATATGATGCAGCTTGTACACCAGATATCTATCTTTTTGATGCAGAGCTTAAGCTTTATTATCGAGGAAGATTGGATGGTTCTCGACCAGGAAACGACATACCTCTTACAGGTGGTGATTTGAGAGGCGCTATGGACGAATTACTGGAAGGTAATGACCCTCCGGCCAAGCAATACCCCAGCGCCGGATGTAATATTAAGTGGAAATAACATGGCAAAGGCGAAGAAGAGTCCAAAAGAAATAGTCAATCGTAAAGCTAAATTTGAGTACCATTTGATGGATAGCTTCGAGGCGGGCATTGTGCTGCGCGGAACCGAAGTGAAATCCATCAAGCTCGGAAACGCCAATCTAACGGACGCTTATTGCCTTTTCGAAAATGGAAATCTGACCCTAAAAAGTATGTACATCGCCGAGTATGAATATGGTACGATCCATAATCATGAGCCTCGACGGGATCGGAGGCTTTTGTTGAGAAAGGCGGAACTAAAGAAAATGGAACGTCGGGTAACTGAGAAAGGGATGACCCTTGTGCCCTATCGTTTGTACTTTTCGGATCGGGGATTGATCAAGTTGGAGGTCTTTCTTGCCATGGGTAAAAAATCTTACGATAAAAGAGAAACGATCAAGGAACGGCAAAACAAAAGGGACCTGGATAGAATTAGAAAGGAATATAAGTGAACCGGTATAAGGTTTATGGTTTATGGTATAAGGTTTTTAAATCAAATACTATAAACCTAGTACCTTAAACCCTAAACCTGACTCAAATGGACAAGACACAACAAGGGCACATCAAAACAAGCATAGAAAATAGAATCGCCACAATCGAATTTTATCATCCCTCTCATAATTCACTCCCGGGAAAACTGCTGGCAGATTTGGAACACGCTATTTATTCAGCGGGTAAAGACGATCACGTGATTCTCATTGTATTGAAGTCTGCCGGAGATCGGACTTTTTGCGCCGGTGCAAGTTTTGACGAATTGGTGGCCATCGACAATGAAGCCGTGGGCAAAAACTTCTTTATGGGCTTTGCGAATGTCATCAACGCAATTCGTAAGGTACCTAAAATTGTAATTGGCAGAGTCCACGGGAAAGCGGTGGGCGGTGGAGTAGGTCTTGCTTCGGCTTGTGATTACTGCATGGCTACCAAATATGCTTCCATCAAATTGAGCGAATTGGCTGTAGGCATCGGACCTTTTGTTATTGGGCCTGCAGTGGAACGTAAAATGGGCATTTCAGCTTACAGCCATATGTCTCTGAATGCGACAGAGTGGAGGACTGCGGATTGGGCAAGAGAAAAAGGACTCTATACCGAAGTATTTCAATCTACAGAGCAATTGGACGAGTATATTACACACTTTACTGAGAGGTTGGTGGCAATGAATCCGGAAGCGATGGGCTTATTAAAAAAAGTGTTTTGGGAAGGCACAGATCATTGGGATGCATTGTTGGAAGAGAGAGCTGAGATGAGTGGACGATTGGTATTATCCGATTTTAGCAAGCAGGCGATAGGGGCTTTTTTGAGTTGATGACATATATTCTCCTTAAGCCTCCAATATACTTTACACCATAATTCTACTCTATGAAATAAAAGAGCTATGAAAAACCTTATTACACTGGTTGTTGCCATTATTTTTTTAGTTGGTTGTGAAAACAGAAGTTGTAAGTGCGATGATGATATTCAGTTCTCTTGGGAAGATAAAGAATTAGAAGATGTTGTTATTTCCGTTCCAAATGCAGTTCTGCGAATGGGAGATCCTTTAGCGATACGAATTGAGCGACTAAATGACGAAGTTCTCTGGAAAGAAAACAGAATCAT
>JBCCVV010000037.1:0-37707 GCA_039194925.1 Bacteroidota bacterium | reverse complement strand
CAGATATCAATGTTGCTTGGGTAAAAGGCATCGAATATTCCGAAGATTTTAGTCTTAGTGCTCCCATCAGTAAAGATGATGTTTGTAATTACATTTACCCTATGATGAATAACGTAACGGATTTTTTCCAAGTTATTCCCTCCGAAGAGGTGCTTGAATTAATCGATAAAAATACATTTGCCGAACAAGCGCTTGGTATAGAAGATTTAGAAGATCTGTGTGAATCTTGATTTTTGATGCTTTATAGCCCAAAAGGGGAAGGGAAGCATTTCAAAATTCACTTCACTCAATCCTCCGGCAACGCCTCAAATTCCGCCTTCCGTTCTATATACCATTTTTGCATGGCATCCGGAGTTTTCATAAGCTCTTGCATTTTTCCCATGGCTTCCAAATGTGCGGCGTCCTGACTTTTGTACATTTCCATTCCATGTTGTTTGCTTTATTCAGCCATTTCTTCAAAAGTTTCTGCCTGGAAGACCATATCGCATGCTCCACCCAATTGTCTGCAAGTCATTGTTTTCATATCTTATATTTTAAATCGTAACTACTTAGGTTATACAATGAATAATCCGTAGATGGTAATTTTGTCTTCATTTTGGTCAAAAATGCCGCCTAAATTTGATTTTTAGTCAAATTCTAGTCTTGGATTGCAATCCAAGGCAAAATATTCAAGTCCTATAGACTTGTTTTCATGAATTCCATATCCAACTGAGTAGTTACTTTAAATCATCTCGGTTAAAAATTCTTCTAATCGTTGGAAAACAGAGCCCCATCCGTTTTGGATTCCCATTCTTTCTTGTTGTATTTTGTATTCCTCAGAAGGATGCACGACGTGAAAAGTGAATTCCGTTTTATCACCCGCAGCGTGGAAGATAGATTGAATTTCGACGCCTTGAGTCATGGGTTTGAAGTCCGCTTTGGAGCAGATTCTCTGATGATGGATGATCTCCAAATAGGTACCTTCTGCTATAAATGGCCTTCCATTGGGCATCAACATCGAATATCTCCATTCGCCTCCTACCTTGAATTCATGCTTTTCGATGGTCGTGTCAGAACCTCTCGGATTCCACCATTTTACTATGTGTTCGGGATTGGTCCACGCTTCCCACACCAATTCAATTGGGGCGTTTAGAGTTCTCTCAATCTTTACGGTTCTGTTCCAAAATTCATTTTGCATTTTCTTATTTTTTAGAGCATGTTATAAAATTTTGCGAACTGATTTTCAAAGATTTAAGATTCTGACGTCATGGCCTGCCCCGCACTGCGGGGGTTCTTAAATACTTGTAAATCAGGAAGCATGATCTTTACTATTTTGAATTAATTAATAAAAGGAGCTGAAACCAAATTAAATTTTATCAGATGCTCTTAGTTTTTCCACGTATTGTTCAAATGAATCAATTCGATCTGTCCATTGTCTTTGAAGTTGATCGATCCACATCGAAGCGGGAATTAAGCTTTCTGGCTGAATAGAGAAAAATCGTTCTCGTCCTGATTGATTCACAGCTAATAATCCACACTCGGTCAAAATCTTGAGTTGCTTGGATACCGCTTGTCTACTGATATCAAAATGTTCGGCAACCTCATTCACCGTCAACGAATCGGTAGATATGATCTCTAGAATTTCTCTACGTACCGGGTCGGCAATGGCTTGGAAAATATCTCTGCGCATAATAAATAAGCAACTGAATGGTTGCAAATATATAAGCAACTAATCAGTTGCGCAAATAATTGGAGCAGAAAATTTAAAATTTCGTTTTATTCTGGATTCGATGGAGATTGGTATGTATTCTACTTGTCTCTCTGTTCTTTCTTGTTCAATACTATGTTGAAGAAGATTTCTTTGACTTCTGTACCTTCTGATGGTTCTGTGATACGAGCCATTAGCAATTTATGCTCATTTTCATCCAGATCTTCGGTAACAGGATCACCATCTAAGTATTGATCATTTGGAAAATGTAATTCGGTAGTGAGGTATTTATACCCATCGTGTAGAACCTGAAAATGAATATGGGCCGGTCGCTGAAAATTACCAATGAGATATGGTTTTGGCACAATGGTTTTGAAGTAGTAGTTTCCATCTTTATCTGAAATGGTTTTACCCCAGTATTGAAAATTGGGATCCAGCTTTACATTTTTCAAACCCATCATTCGAGCTGCTTCCGGATGATCATAGATGCCGCGATCGTCCGTTTGCCAAATTAATACTTCGGCATTAGGAACAACTTCTCCATCGATATTAAAAATGGTACCTTTTAGATCGGCTATAGTTCCTTCCGGTGTAGTGTTTTCATTTCCAACTTCGGTTAGATCATTATCCCTGGCATCTTCTGAGTTAACGGGAAACAGGGGTCCACGATCTACAAATGGAGTAGGTGTTAATTGAGCATGCATTAAAATTGGAAATGACAGGAATAGAAGAGTTTTAAGTATCGAAATGTGCATATCAAAATTCATTTCAGGTAGTTAGATGTTGTAAATATTGGGTCGAACCTTCAAGTGACCCTAATAATGATGAAAAATAAATAGAAAAGTTGCATCAGTGGTTACCCATCGCAAAAATTAGAGTGTCGGACCCGAAATAATCGATTGCAGGTGACGCCAACAAATGCCGTCGCTTTTTTGAGTTTGTTTCAATCCGTTTTCAAATAATCTTGCCATTCCTCTATTGTGTGAAACCATTCGATAATTACATTCTTTTTGGTAACAATATATGTCGGATAGGAGAGAATATTAATCTGCTTTTAAGCTCCTGATCGTTGAACGTGTAATACAAATTTTTCCAATCCATGCAGTATTTTTCTGCAGTAGCAATCGCTTGATCCTTATTCCAATCCACACAAACTCCAATCATTTGGATATGCGAATGTTGATCGGCTAAAGAAGTAAGTGCCGGAAAGTTTTTCAAACACCCCACACACCAAGAACCCCAAAAGTGCACCACTTTGATGTCCTCGGTAAGAGAATCTGTATCTACCACTTCGTCAGAAAAAAGTGATTCGCTACCCAAATAGATTTTCTCCTGTTCATCCGTAATGGAGATGAGAATTTTGTTATTGATCAAATCTCAAGAGTCAATTATGAATTTCGTACCATTCCATTCCACAGGCTTGTTTTTGCGGGAACAGACAAAAAAAGAAGAGAACTATAATTTCGATGTTCTTTTTGATCGACAATTCGTTTCTATTTTAAATTACTGCTATGCCACTAAAGAAGATATCGACTCCAAAATAGTTTTTTCTATCTGATCATTATGGCTTCTATTTTGAACATGCTTAGAATCTTCCAGAAGTATTGTTTCTTTTAAAGAAGAAAATATTTCGATAGCTCTTTTGATCATTTTCTCGCCAGGAAAGAGGACGTCTTTTTTAGCTGCGAACAATGTGATCGGTGTTTGAATAGATCTTGCCTTTGTTTTGCTAATAACAGGCACAGGTGAAAAATCCAATATGAAATGCAAGAGCACCTTAGAAAGAAATTGAAATGCAAATTCATCACGATTGGTAAATAACACATCTAAAAATCGTTCCACATATTTCGTTTTAGTGGTATACATATATACTCTCAACGGAATAAATATTTTAAGCAGTGCCTTTAAAGGATTACCATTTGCAATGTAAGCAGGCGCAGCTAAAAAGACCTCTTTGATTCTGCTTTCGTCGTATTCCAGCGCTTTTAGAATCACCAAGCCTCCTAATGAAAAGCCAACCATCGTTACATTTTCAATTTCTAAACTTTGCATCACTTCATTCATCCATATTCCGTAATCATCATTTTTCATACTCATTCTTGTCTCTGCACTTTTATTGGGTTGTGCGGGGACGTCTACGGCAAATACTCTATATGACTTGCTCAGATTAGGATAGGTTTCCAGAGATATGGGTGCGCAGCCATTCGAACCATGAACTATAACCAAAGGTGGAGCTGAAGGATCTCCCGTTGCAATAATGTTTGTGTGTCCAAAACTCGTTTCTATGAGGATAGTTTGATAATCTATATTTAGTGACTTCAATTTCTGGTCATAAAGCGCCAAAATCTCATTTCTTCCCGTTTCTGACTTATAAAGTGATTTCATTATTAAATTGTCTTTAAGATCAATTGATAGCGTTGTACTTCTTCCCTTAAACATGTTGGATGACCACATTGCCTTTCTTTCTTCCGGTAGCAATATAGCGATGCGCTTCACCTAACTTTTCCAAGGGATATTGTCGATCAATAACCATTTTCAATTTACCAGCTTTGAAGATATCTAAAACTTTTGTCAACATCGTTCTCAATTTCATTTCAGAATTCGCTCCGGTAGCTTCAAATTTGGCTTTTTTATTTCCAAAGATGGATGTTTTAATCATTTGCACAAGAAGCGAAAACGTAAGTACTGGAGAAAGATAAACACCATTTTCTTTCAGTATCGCCTTGCATTCGTTAAAAGAACTTTTACCAACGGCATCGTAAACGAAATCATAGGGTTTCTCAGATTTGATGTAATCCTCTCGGGTATAATCTATGACATGATCGGCGCCAAGCGATTTGACTAAACCTGAATTTTTTTCGCTGCATACTGCGGTTACTGATGCACCTAAGTATTTAGCAATTTGAATGCCTGCCGTACCCAATGCTCCTGAAGCTCCAACGATCAATACAGACTGACGGGCCTCGACCGCTGCGATTTCCTTTAAAAAATTATAAGAGGTAAGTGGACCGTCACAAAAATTAGCCGCTGCACTAAAATCTAGGTTTTCCGGCATTGGGAGTACCACACCATCTTCTCCAATGCGTAGATAATTTGCATTGGCACTGAATCTGAAGGCAGTTTCTCCAAAAACCCTATCTCCAACTTTGAATTTTGTTACATCTTTACCTACAGATTCTACGATTCCTGCGAATCCTGTTCCTGGTATCGGAGTCTTGGGTTTAGTCAATCCAATAAATAGTCTGGCAAAGTAAGGTTTACCCGTTAACATCATTGTGTCTGCGGTAGTTGCTGCCGAGGTCATTACCTTAATCAGTAGTTCATTTGCTTTGGGAGTTGGTTTACTCACTTCTTTCAATTGTAAAACTTCATATCCGCCATATCCGGTGGCAATCATTGCTTTCATTGTTGCAGTTGTCATGTTATTTGTTTTTGATCACAACAAAGCTAAGTTGAAAGTAAAGGGCATAAGTTCGTGATTTCATGGAAGGAGTTCGGAATTATAAATGTGAACGGATTTGAATCAAGGCATTCACAATAATTTAAGCGAATAGAATTTTACTGTTTTAATTAAAAAATTTTGATTTTTAGTGATTATGCGATTCCTCAATTAAAACGATTTAGCCAAAAAGAATCAAACGTTCTTGTTAAGCTTCTGATATTCTTTCGGGGTTAATCCAGTTTCCTTTTTAAAGGCAGTATTAAATACCGTTTTTGAGTTAAAACCGCTTTCATAAGCTAATCCTATAATTGAAATATGCGAATTTTCCGGATTTACCACCAATTCCTTAAAATGAGAAATTCGCTTTTGATTGATAAACTCATTGAAGTTTTTTCCTATGACTTGATTTAGTAACCAGGAAAGTTGATTGGGATGGATGCCTATACTTCCAGCCAGCATGCGAAGCGAAAGATTCGGATTGAGGTAGGGTTTTTCGGATTGTATATAAGACAAAAGTTTGGTGACATCTTTTTGGCTGGTTTGTTCATCAATTTTATCGGCGGTTGAAGTTTTAGATTTTTCGAACGATTTGGTTTGAGGATATAGTCTTTGATAATATTTCTTGTAGGAGTCCTCACCTTTAATTTTTTCACAAAGCGGATTGCCAAAACTCAGGAGTAAAATAGAAGATTTATGTTCAAATAGATTTTGCAGAACTTCAAAAGCTTCGTTGGATTTCTCTAGTAGAGAATAACATATAAACAAATAGCTATGCGCATGATGAGCGCGGCTATCTTTTGCATTTTTTATTAGTTGTACGAATTCATCAAAGTTGGTTTTTCCCTTAGTGATTTCTACCAGACATTGCAGGCCCAATCGTTCATCGGGAGTAAAGATTTCTTCCGGCGACTGATTTATTTGATGTTGAGCCGCTTGCCAATTTCCTTCCTTTAACTTTATATAGATGCTAATAATCAAGGCTGGTAGATTCATTGCATTCGAAGTTAAAAGCGCTTCGGTAATGCTGTTGGCAAGTGTGTAGTCACCCGTACGGTAGTAGTAAAATGCTTCGTAAAATGAAGTTTCGGGATTTAGTGGGTCGACAGATTTAGCAAAGAATAAATGCTTTTTGGCTTTCTTGAATTCTCCGGTAAGGACATAAAGGTAAGAAAGAAAGCGATGCGATGTTTCGTGTGTTGGAGCGTTTTCAAGAGATTTTAAAATGAGTTTTTTAGAGGTGGCGTAATCTGCACCTGTAAAGAATGCTTCATTGGCCAACATATAATTTAGACCAGCGTTGTTGATATCAATTTCTTTAGCCCGATTCAAAGCCTGTATAGCTTTTGCCCATGCACTTTCTCGAGGTGCAAATCCTGCAACGGCCATAAAACTATATGAATCTGCAATACCTAGATGTGCATCAATCATTTCGTTATCTAAATCCGCTGCACTTTCAAATTCCTTTATAGCAATATTAATGTCTTCCGGATTCCACTTGTTAAAGTGATAGCGTCCCTTTAGATAGTGTTTATATGCCTTGAGATTATTGGTTTGGTTTTCTACGAGATGATCAGAGATGAAAAGGTGGCCTGCATGTTCTCTCAATTTGTCGGCTATGGCAATGCTTATTTCGTCTTGAATTTCGAATAGGTTTTCTAGTTTTCGATCCCACGTTTCAGACCATAAATAGGAGTCCTCCTCTACTTGAACCAGTTGTATCGTAATACGCATCTGGTTTCCACTAATGCGGATGCTTCCTTCCAACACGATCTCTACTTCAAGTTGTTTCGCAATTTCTTTGATAGATACATTCCGATCATTGAATGCAAAACTTGAGGTGCGGGAGATTACTTTTAGTTGTTTGATTTTTGCCAATGCGGTGATGATCTCTTCCGTCATTCCATCGCAAAAGAAATTCATTTCTTGATCACTGCTGATATTCTTAAAAGGAAGAACTGCGACTGAAATTTTATTGCTAGCTGGAATATCCATTGATGGTAGTATACGAAGGTCAATTTTCGAAAAATGAAATTACTATTTTATTTAGCAAAATAAACTACTCGGGTCATTGAATAACGGTAGTTACGATGGTGATTTTGTCAGTTTTTTTTAGGCAGCGACCAAAGTAGTTACCGTTTTTATATAAAAGTCTAACGTCATTTTAAATGACTTCATTAATTTTAGGAAGAAAATTGAAATAAATTCAATGGCAGAAACGATACGAGCGCTTATTATTGATGATGAGCAAAGAAGCATTACGTCACTTAAGTGGGAGTTGGAAAATTTTGCTGATGTCGAAATCGTGGGAAGTACCACAGACCCTATGGAAGGCATTGACTTGATTCAAGATTTAAAACCCAGACTTGTCTTTTTGGATATTGAAATGCCCGTACTCAATGGATTTGATTTGATTCAAAAATTTGATGTGCTTGATTTTGAGATCATATTCACAACGGCTTATGACAAATTTGCGGTTCGAGCCTTTGAGGTGAGTGCCATAGACTATTTGCTAAAACCAATCAACGAAGAAGATCTGAGCAGAGCGTTGGAAAAGGTGAAATCCAAAACGGGAATAGAGTATTTTCAGCGTAAAATGGAAGTATTGTTCAAAAATCTGAGGACGGATGATCCTTTTTTTGACAACATAGTCATTCCTACGAATGAAGGACTTGAATTTTTGGAAGCCAAAGGTATTGTACGTTGCGAATCCAGTGGAAATTACACCTGGATTTATATGGACAATAATGACAAACATCTTGTATCAAAGACATTGAAAGAAATAGAAGGCATGTTGGATTCGAGAAGATTTTATCGTGTGCACCACTCTCACCTTGTCAATATTTCATTCATAAAAAAGTACTTAAAAGGTAAGGACGGAACACTTGTACTTAAAAATGGAGAATTGGTTCCCGTTTCTAGAACCAAGAAGAGCAATCTCCTTGATCGAATCTGATCCACCTTCATAATGCGAATTCCGTTGTAATCAAATTCTAATTCCTATTGAATCATCTGGAAGGACGGCTTACTAATTACAATCCCACATTTGAAGATTGCTAATTCATATTTGTAATGAAATAAAGTTGTCTAAGAATTCCGAAACATACCGAGCCAGAAGGCTTGTGTTTATTGACAAAGCTGATTTTTCTTTTCATAGCCTTAGCTTTCGACAAAGCCATAGCTTTGGAGACTTAGAAAATAACTGCAGCTCAATAAGCACAATGCTTATGGTGATAGGTCTTGAGCGAGTTTTTAGACAACTTCAAGAAATAATTCATTACACAGCGGCTCACGAGGTCGCTATTTAATCTACGATTATGAAAATAGCTTTTACAATTCAGTTTTTATTGCTTTCACTTTTTTGTTTTTGTCAACCGGTCATTACTACGGATATCGTACCCGAAACGGGTAAATCTTATAAAGGGCTTTACAATGAGGGGACAATCGATTTGGGACCATCTGGGGCTAATCAAACCTGGGACTATTCGGAACTAACAGCAGGCTTTGAAGTAAATTTTTCAATTTTAGAGCCTGAGAATGCGCCTGGTTTTATGGACTATCCCGATGCAGAGTTTGTTTGGAATTTGGTAGAGTTTGAAAACTATCTTTTTTATGATGTGACGGATAATGTCATTTCTCAGTTGGGAGGTGTCAATGGTGTAGTTGGTGACATTTCGTTTCAAACCATAAATACGGATTGGGAAGATGGGTTTCAGTTGCCGCTTACTTATTTGGACTCGTATGACTTTCTGACCATATTTGACAATTATCTCTTTGGCAACTACTTATCGAGTGGGCAAAGAAATGCAACGCTCACTGCTGACAGTTACGGAACGATTATGACACCCTTCGGAACATACGAAAATGTACTTCGAGTAGTTATAGAGAGAGATGAATTTATCATTACTTCTACTCAATATGCCTGGTTGCATCCGGAAAGTTTTCTGCCGGTCATGGTCTACGAGACGGACAGTGATGGTGAGACCGTAGATTCCTATTATTTTACAGATATTAATGCTGTGGTTAGCAGTACCAAAAATGTGGATTCAGAAGATAACCTGCTGGTCAGTCAGGAGCAAGGAAGATTGATTATCAATGGCTTGGAAGATGCGAATTATACAATGCAGTTGATGGATTATGTCGGGCAACGTATTCAAACAAGCGATAGTAGAATTGGTCCATCCTCATGGCAAGTGGAATATAAAGTTTATAGGGAGTTGATACCTGCTGTGCTGGTCATTGGAAATGGGAAGAGAACATGGACCAAAAAAGTATATTTATATTAGTGATGTAAAAATGATTCTGGCCATATGCGTGCGACAATTATAATGACTTTATTAACGTGGTCTGTAGTCGCCTTTGGTCAAGAACCCTATCTATTGCATTGGACCGAATTCAATGGTCTTCCCGATGATGATGTGAACTTTTGCGAATTAGACGAACAGGGTTATCTATGGGTAGCTACATACAATGGTGCGGCAAGATTTGATGGGAAGAAATTTGAAAAATTCCAGAACAAGGGGAAAAATCCCTCTTCCGTGAATGCGAATAACATTACCCACATCAAAACGATGTCGGATGGTAAAGTATGGTTTGCGTGTTATGGAGGAGGTGTTTCCATTTTTGATCCAGATAAACGGCATTTTAAGCACATAACTGCCGAAAATGACATAGCCAATCTTCATTTGCTGGAAAATCGTGTGATTTCATTTACCGAGGATGTAAACGGACGTATTTACACGCATTATCGAGGATTGGATGCGCAGGCTGGTGGACTGGCTCTTTTGGATTTAGAAGGAAATGTGAAAGCGCATTACCTCACTGAAATTCTGGAAAAATATGATCTACCCATTAAATTCAGAGTAAATGCAAAAGACCCATACGCATCTGATACGTATTGGTTAGGCGCAAGAAAACTATATCGCTGGAATACTTCGACAGAAAAGTTGGATACTTTTCCTTATCCGTACAAACTTGACGGATGGCAAGATGTAAAGGCCATTTTATTTAGAGATTCCCATACGCTTACATTAGCCGGTTTAGCTGGAATTTACGAGTTTGATCGCAAGACGCATGTCTGGAATACACTTAGCGATGATGTGATAATCAACTTTGCTTCCTTAGATAAGGAAAATCGATTGTGGCTTACGGATGAAAACGGCATAGGCATTTTTAATTACAAAACTCAAAAAATCGATTATGTCTTTACCGTTGGAAAAGAGACCTCCGTATTTGATGCAGAGGTTGAAATTAAAAGATTTTTTTTCCTGGATGATTTTCTCTGGATATGCACAAACAAGGGACTTTATGCATGGCATGAGCGATTTGAACACATTAAGTCCACTGTCATACAGCATAATGAAGGTTTCGAGTTTAACCTTATTCGATATGTAGATTCTATAGCTCCGGAGCAAGATCTTTACCTTGATCGAAATGGGAAAATCTGCATTGTTGATCCACAGTTCAATTTAATAAAGTACTTCCCGATCAATTCAATCGTTCATGGTCATTCTTATCATCGTGAAAAAGGTATTTTGTATGTGGCTACGGATTTGGGTTTGTATAAGTGGAACCAATTTACTGAATCCATTGAAAGATTTGAAGATGTCTTCGGTATTCAGGGAATGGAGGAATTGGATATATGGTCTGTTTTTCACGACGAGGAGGAACAAACACTTTGGTTCGGAACCAAAAAGAATGGACTTTATAAGTATGAATTTCAAAATGATAGTCTGTTCAATTTCAGGCATGATCTCAATAATCCCAAGTCGCTGTGTTTTGACCGATATCTATTCAAAATTACAAAAGGACCCGATGGAAATTTATGGATTTCAACGGATAAGGGCATAAGTGTGATTAATCCGATCACACATGAGTTTATTATTTATGATTCACTTGTATCCAAGTTAGGGGATAAGATTATTCACCATACTGAAGTCGACGACTCTTCGAATATCTGGATTGGAACCAGAGACCATGGATTGATTCGTTTTAATCCTTTAACCAGAGGATTCAAGAATTATACAATTGAAGATGGCCTGCCTTATACTGGGGTCAATCGTATCATTCATGCAGACGGGAAATTGATATTCTCTACCCGCGCTGGGTTGTGTATTAAAGAAGATGGATCAGAGAACATTACTACTTTCGGGATAGCAGATGGTGTCATAAATCCTAATCTGTATTATCCAATTTTGAACATCAATAGAGTAAATCAACTGATCTTTTCCAATGAGTCTTCTCAAAAAATCAATTTATTGGATTTGGATAATTATAGACATGAGTTTGATTCTTTAAAACTTAATATTGAGGCGCTGCATGTATTTGAAGATGAGAAAAAGATTCCCTATCAAGGCGAGTTGAAATTCATTGACCTGGGTCCATCTCAGAACTATTTCTCCATAGATTTTGCGGGGATTAATTTTCTAAGACCTCAAGATGTCAGGTACCGTTACAAATTGAAGGGACATGATGAAAAATGGATTTACAGTGGAAATACCAACAATGTGGTTTATACTAATGTAGCCGGAGGGAACTATGAATTTGAAGTTCAGGCCTCCACCGACTCCAAAGTATGGACAGCTTCCCAGACGATGAATATTGACTTGGCCACGTACTGGTACCAAACCCATCTATTTAAGGGAGCGATCTTATTATTGATTGTATCCTTCGTCTATTGGTTTTATAACCTACAAATGGAAAAAGTCAGAATCAAAGAATCCTACCAACGATTGGTGACAATGGCAGAATTGAAGGCGTTGCGCTCTCAAATGAATCCTCATTTCTTATTCAATAGCCTGAATTCGATCAAGAGCTTTATTGCCGAGAATGATAGAAGAAATGCTTCGACATATCTCAATAAATTTTCAATGTTGATGCGTCTTATACTGAATCACTCCAGACAAGAAACAGTGTCGTTAAATGAGGAAATAAAATCGTTGAGATTATACATTGAAATGGAAAAGTTACGATTCGAAAAGCTTGACTATCATATTACTATTGGTGAAGACGTTGATGTTGAAACTATCATGATTCAACCCATGCTTATCCAACCTTTTGTAGAAAACGCAATTTGGCACGGCTTACTTCAGAAAAAAGGTGGAGGTGAATTGAAAGTTGACTTCAATAGGAGTGGAGAATTCATTGATGTTATTGTCGAAGACAATGGAGTAGGAAGGGCGCATGCAAAACAGGTGAAAAGCAAAACATCCCTTACCAAAAAGTCTTTTGGTATGAAAATTACTAAAGAACGTTTGGGTATTAATAATCCGAATCAAAAAAACAAAGTAAATGTTATCGATTTATATGATGCCAATGGAGATGCCTGTGGTACACGGGTTGAGTTAAGAATTAAGGTTGTTATGAGTTTGGAAAGTGTCCATTAAAGAAGGATATCATGAAATCTTGAGACTTTCATATCATTTACATCGCCTTCAGTTTCTTTTTCAGCTCCAACATTTCATCTCGATATTGTGCCGCACTAATAAAGTCTAATTCTTTTGCTGCTTTTCTCATTTTTACTTCAGTAGCGGTAAGTAATTTTTCTAATTGTTCTCTGTCCATATACGAAATAAGAGGATCGGCTGCAATGCTTGTTTCTTCCGGCTCGACATAAGCCTTTGTCTTCTTACCTTTAATGTCCAGAATGGATTTTCGAGCCAGGATATCTTCTCTCGATCGAGCTATGGTTGTCGGCGTAATTCCATGTTCTTCATTGTAGGCGATTTGAATCGCTCTTCTACGATTGGTCTCATCAATGGTAGCCTGCATACTTTCGGTTACCTTATCTGCATAGAAAATAACTAGCCCATTACTATTACGGGCAGCTCTACCCGCTGTTTGTGTCAAAGAACGATTATTTCGAAGGAATCCTTCCTTATCTGCATCCAGCACGGCAACCAGTGAGACCTCAGGTATATCCAAACCTTCTCTTAAAAGATTGACACCCACTAAGACGTCAAACTCCCCCAATCGAAGGTCCCGAATGATCTCTACCCGTTCCATTGTATCCACTTCAGAGTGAATGTAACGCACCTTAATTTGAACTTTTTGGAGGTATTTGGTCAATTCCTCAGCCATTCTTTTGGTAAGAGTGGTGAGCAGTACCCGATCTTCCATCTCGATGCGTTTATGTATCTCATCCAGCAAATCGTCTATTTGATTGATCGAAGGTCGCACTTCTATGGGCGGATCTAGTAATCCGGTCGGGCGTACAATTTGTTCTACAACAAGCCCTTCGGTTCGTTCCAATTCATAATCACCCGGAGTAGCACTGACATAAACGACTTGATTGGTCAATGATTCAAACTCTTCAAAGTTTAGCGGTCGGTTGTCCATTGCAGAAGGTAACCGGAATCCATAATTGACCAAATTTAGCTTTCTCGCTCGATCTCCTCCCCACATACCTCTGACCTGCGGAACGGTAACATGGCTTTCATCAATCAGCATCAAAAAGTCGTCAGGGAAGTAATCCAATAAGCAGAAGGGGCGCGTTCCCATCTTTCTGCCATCAAAAAATCGAGAATAGTTTTCGATCCCATTGCAGTAACCCAATTCACGAATCATTTCAAGGTCAAATGTGACCCGCTCTTTGATACGTTGTGCCTCGATAAATCGCCCTTCTTTTTGAAAAAAGTTTTCGTGTTCTACCAATTCATCTTGAATCTGATGGATCACTCCTTGCAATCGGTCTTTAGGAGCTACATAAAGAGTGGCCGGAAAAATTGCTGCATTGTCCATGCTCGTAATTCGTTTTCCAGTAGAGGTCTCAATTTGATCTATCGTTTCGATTTCATCGCCAAAAAATGTTACTCGATATCCAAAATCGACATAAGAAAGATTGATGTCTACCGTATCGCCTTTGACTCGGAACGTTCCTCTTTTGAAGTCGGTTTCTGTTCTGGAATAAAGAGCGTCTACCAATTTGTATAAAAAACCATTCCGGGACATCGTCTGTCCTTTCTCAATCCGCGTAATGCTGGTGGCATAATCTTCAGGATTCCCCATACCGTAGATGCACGATACGGAAGATACTATGATCACATCTCTACGACCGGATAAAAGAGAGGAAGTAGCTCTTTGCCGCAGCTTATCAATTTCATCATTGATCGAGAGATCTTTTTCAATATATGTATCTGAAGAATGGATATACGCTTCCGGTTGATAGTAATCGTAATAGGAGACAAAAAACTCTACCGCATTGTCTGGGAAAAATTCCTTGAATTCGGTATACAATTGTGCGGTCAGGGTCTTATTATGTGTGAGGACCAATGTGGGTCGATTGGTTTGAGCGATAACATTCGCCATGGTAAAGGTCTTACCCGACCCGGTTACACCCAGCAATACTTGACTTTCCTCGTTATTATTCACTCCTTCTACCAAGGATTGGATTGCTTGCGGTTGATCTCCGGTTGGTGAAAAATTGGACGATAGTTTGAAGGCCATAATCTACTTTAAGGAATGAATAACAAATATAATTTGATTCTACATTTTCCAAGGTTTATAAGAGAGTAATTAGCGCTTTCGTGATTTTCTGTACAACCTGAAACGTTTAGTAAGTCGAATACAAATTACTTCTACATTCCTTTCGTACCTTGTGATTGATTTGTGAGTCTTCTGTTTAGTCATAAAATATTGCAATTTTGGGAAAGAATATTACGAGGTTTTTGTTGTTTTTAGTATTCGTTTCGTCGTCGCTATTTTCGTGCAAGCCGTCTGAGAAGTACCATAAGATCTTTGGTGAAACAATGGGTACATACTATGCGATTACGTATAAGGGAGTCAATCCAGTCAAGACTAAAGAGGATGTGGAAAAAATACTGCTCGATTTCAATTATTCGGTTTCTACCTACATCAAAGAATCAACTATATCAAGATTAAACAAAAGTGATAATGGGATCTTTTTGCCAGATGATGATGCGTTTTTCAAACCTGTATTCGATAAGTCAAAAGTGCTTTATCAATTAACGGATGGAGACTTGAACACTTCAATTGCACCACTCGTAAATTACTGGGGTTTTGGCTACAAGGGAAAGGACCAAATCACTCAAGTGGACAGCATGGCAGTTGATAGTTTGCTTTTGATAATCAATCAATCAAAATTTGAAATTGAGAATCGGAGTGGAAAGGGTTTTATTAAAAAGTCAATCCCCAATGCCGAAATTGATTTTTCCAGTCTTGCCAAGGGGTATGGAATTGATGTGTTGGCGAATTATTTTGACGATCAAACGATTGAAAATTATCTAATTGATATAGGAGGAGAGGCAAGAGCAAGAGGTGAAAATAGTTCGGGTTTGCCATGGTCGTTGGCCATCAATAAACCCAAAGAAGATGCACTTGCAAATGATTTGGAGATCATTCTTCAATTAAAGGATAGATCCATTGCAACGAGCGGAAATTATCGAATTTACTACGAAAATGAAGGTCGAAAGTTTGCCCATATTTTGAATCCTTCCACTGGATTTTCTGCTTTATCAAATCTTCTAAGCGCCTCTATTATTGCGGATGATTGTATGACTGCGGATGGTTTGGCGACAGCAATGATGGTAAAGGGCCTGGAAGGGGCAAAAGAGTTTCTTAGAAATAATGACTATCCTGCTTGCTTGATCTATGATGCAGATGGCGATGATGATTTGGAGAAATATTACGCCAATGGATTTAAGGCATTGGTGGTTAAGGAAAAATAGAATATGGAATAAAATACAGTATGATGCGTCTATTGCACTTTTCGTTGTGTTCTTTAGGGAGTATAAAAACCATGAGAAAGGGAGCTTTGTCACAAGTCTGGATTACCAACTCCATTCTCAATTCTAACGAAATCTTAAATGCCAACAATCATAGTAGGCATTTCATCAATAAGTAATAGCTTTGTGTTGAATTTTTAATTGAGTTAGCATCACAAAAGACCAATAAAAAAACAACTGTATGAAATTTAATTTGGACAGAGATCTTGTGTTTTTTGACATAGAATCTACGGGACTGAATGTGATGAGGGATCGCATTCTGCAAATAGCCCTCATAAAATACCCTAAGGGTGGGGGAGATCCAATCGAGTTGGAGATGATGATCAATCCTGGAATACCTATCTCAGAAGAAGCTATGAATGTCCATGGAATAACTCCTGATATGTTGCGGAACAAACCCGGATTTCGAGATGTTGCAGAAAAATTATTCAGATTTATCGGAACTGCAGATTTGGCGGGATACAATTCGGATCGATTTGATATTCCAATGCTAATGGAAGAATTTCATCGATATGGATATGATTTGGAAATCGAAAAACGACGCACGATAGACATCCAAAAAATCTTTTACAAGATGGAGCCAAGGACATTAAAAGCGGCTTTAAAGTTTTATTGTGGAAAAGAATTGACGGATGCCCACGATGCCTTATCGGATGTTCGGGCTACGGTAGACGTATTGAAAGGACAACTCGAACGGTACGATGGTGTGGATTATGTAGATGCTGATGATTTGGTTACTTCTGCTCCTGTCAGAAATGATATGAAAGTTTTATCCGAATTTACACGCAACAATAGAATGGTAGACGTAACCCAACGGCTTAAATACAATCCCGATGGTGAAATCGTTTTTAATTTTGGAAAGTATGCCGGGAAAAAGGTTCGTGACATTATTGCTAATGACAGGCAATACTACGGCTGGATCATGGAAAAAGATTTTTCCGTTCAGGTCAAGAAAACTGTCAAACGGATAATGACGGAGATCCAAAAAGAAAAAGCCCAGCAATAAGTAAATCAATATCGCTGCACCACATGTATGAGTGGATTTAACCAAAAAATGTTTGTACTTCGAAATTCCTTAATTGTTTTAGGAATGGTACTCTATTTGCAATCTTGCTACTCTCCGGTAGAAGGCTGTACAGATCCGGAATCTACAAATTATGCAATCACAGCGGACGACTTGTGCCTGGATTGTTGTGAATATCCAGATTTAATGCTGAATATTTTTCATGAAAACATGGATACCACTTTCAATCTGGCTGATACGATTACCAACGATTTGGATCAACAGATTTCGCTAGTAGATTTTGTTTATCTATTATCCGATTTTGAAGTTAGTGTTGAAGACGAGGTATATGAAGTGTCCGATTCTGTATCATTGGATGTGGAAGATGGAATTGCATTCGCAAAAGATGATATAATCAGGGTGGAAAGAAGCGTATTTTCATATGATTTAGGGACGATTATTTTTGATGGAGATATTACAGAATTAGCCTTTCGAACTGGATTGACCGATGTATTGAATGAAAATAGATTTACGGATGAGATAGAAGATCATCCTTTGACTACAGATCCGGATTCGCTCTATCAATCAGATACAGAAACCTATGTGTTTCAGAGGTTGAAAGTAGCACAAGGAAGTGAATTTCGGGATACGGTAATTTATGATATTACGCAATCTACAAAAATCTCCTTTCCAATAGTAGAGATTGAATCACTTCGTGGAACGGACAAGACCATAATTATTGAAGCACAATACAACAGATGGTTCGATGGTGTAGATTTTACAACCATGTCAAAAGACGAGATAGAGGAGTTGATTGCTCTTAACAATACATTCGTTTTCCGTCAAAAAGATTAAATACAATTTTAGTATATTATGAAGAATAGCGTTTTCAAATCATTCACTTTTTTGGGTTTATTGGCTTTATCGGGATCACTTATTGGCCAGAACTACGATCTCTCCACACCCGAAGCAACGGTCAAATCATTGTTCAAATCAATGTACGATGGCGATAGTACATTAGCAAAGCTAGTTTTTACAAAGGACGCAAGTCTTAATTCCGTATTTACGACAAAGCAAGGCGAACAAAAGATCAATGAAGGGAACGTTCAAACGTTCATCAATGCCATAGGCTCAACACACGATGAGGTCTGGGATGAGCGCATTTCGAATTTGTCGATTAAGATTGATGCAGATTTGGCACATGCGTGGATGGATTATTCATTTTATCTCGGAGACAAATTCAGCCATTGTGGTGTTAATGCAATGCATCTTATACGAATAGAAAACCAATGGAAAATCTTTCAAATCATAGACACCAGAAGAAAAACCAACTGTAATTTTTAACAAAAGAAATGTACAACTGAGCTACTAATCAACTTTGCCACTGAGCAACTCTAAAATTCAACAACTCAACAACTCAACAACTGAACAACTCAACAACTGAATAACTAAATTCTATTCCGGCTCATCCACTAAAACCGCATCCACAATTTTGTACATCAAACGATTGATATCGTCGGCATTTAGTTCTAATTTACCTTTTAGATAGATGGCATCAGCTTGATACTTCACAGGTTCACTTGCTTCCACTTCCATTACCGTTTCTGGTCCTGCACCGCCACAAAAAAAGCACATATTATATGGGAAGGCGGATAAAATAAATTCTTTGTGTGATTTATAACCCTCTACAGGAATGATGTACCCTTTCATGGTGATTTCTTTGCCCTCCAATACTTGCACTTTCTTGCTAAAAACAGGTTTATCAATTTTGAACCCCATCAGCTCGTCAAACTCTTTTTTATAAGTGATTCTTGCAAGTGTTTTCCATGTATTCTCGGTTACCAATGATTCGGATTCGTCATTTTGTCCAAAGATCGATGTCAGGGTGAACAAAAATACAAGGGAAAAAACCAGGCTCTTTTTCATGAATGTCAATTTAAGTAGGTGCGAAAGTAAGGAATCAATCCATGACAATCCCATCTTCCAAAGTGTAAAGTAAGTTTGTAATATCGGTTACATTAATACGCAGTATGCCATTTACACGAATCTTTTTATCGGTATAGGCTATTTTTTCTCCTCCTCTGATAAAAACCTGTGCCGCGGATTCTGGTCCGGCTTCTCCACAGAAAAAACACATACTTTGAGGAAATCTTGAAAGCATAAAATGACTTTGTTCAATTTTTCCGGTAAGTGGAATAATGTATCCTTCCACCTCGATCTCTTTACCTTCAAAATTTCTGATGATTGGATTTAAAATAGGTTTTTGGATATCCATTCCAAAGGTCTCATCAAATTCTTGTTTGTAGGTGACCATCGCCAGTGTATTCCATGCACCTTCGTCTTTTTCATTACATCGGTCTGTGCTTGACAGGCTATCTGCGCTATAAAACATGTCAAAATAATTAAAATGTATTTCACAGGATCTATTGTTAGATATACGATTTAGTTTGCCTTAATTGAATGATCATCTTTAATTACCAGAAAAATGACCCCATTAATGAAACGCCAGGTATTAATTAAGGTTTCTTAGGACAAAGTTAAATATAAATGCATCATTCACCGACTTCAACCTGTTCTAAAGCACTTTTTGCAAGCGACAATAATTCACTATGATAGATAGCTCCTTCTCTTCTCTCCAAAACATTGCCTTGGGTATCTAAAAACAAAAGGGTAGGGTAGGCAACAACATCGTAATTGAATGCTATGATGGGGCCATTATTTTTTTCAGCATTTACTTTATAACTAATGAAATCTTTGTTGATAATATCTGCGGTGGCTTGATGGGTGAAAACATCTTTATCCATCATCTTACATGGCAAACACCAAGTGGTGAAAACATCGACAAAAACCAATTTATTCTCACGTTTGGCTTGATTCAAGACTTTTTTGAGATCATCTTCATATACGAAATCGAATGCGAAACTTTTAGTCGGAGCGGATTTGATAAATGCTGATGGTTTTGTGCTTTTACAAGAAGTAAACAAGATGAAGATCATGCAAATCATTGGGAAAAGAGATAGACTACCTGTTAAGTGCCTCAAAAAAATTATTGACGTTTTTTTATTTGATACTATTGCCATAACAAAAGAACGAATGGTAAACCAATTAAATTTTGCCGTAAAGTACTACAGTTTTGTCAATCATTTCTGATATGTCAAATTGATTTAGCGATTGAATAGCCTGATGGGAAACTTTGTCTTTGAGTACGGAAGCAATCCCGAGTTGATGCACTTTTCCTGCAAATTGTTGTTCATCTCCCGGAGTGCATAAAAATCCATTGATCCCATCATCGATTATTTCAGGAATTCCACCTGAATTAGCTGCAACAACCGGCACTCCATATTTCATCGCATCCAATATTGATGTACCCAATGCTTCGGATTGGCACGTGTGTAACAATACATCCATCTTATCATATTCGGATTCTACATGTTTGACAAAACCCGTGAAAGAGAATTTTTCGTGGAATTTTGCTGTTTTCTCCATGATACGACTTTTCGTAGGGCCATCGCCTACCAATAAGAATTGATATTCATATTCTGGATTATATTTCATAAGCAGATTGGCAGTTGCTACAAATGTCTCATGGTCTTTTTCTTCTGTAAAGGCGGCAACATAGCCGACGACTATCTTTTTCTTTTCAGATGATTTTTTTAAGGAAGAAACCGTTTGTAGGTCGATTCCACTGTGAATCACTTCCAGCCGATCAGGGTTTAGTATGGAAGGAGCAATAGAATTTTTGACCGCGCGGGAGATACAAATTATTTTTTCGATTTTAGGATGGTTGTATTTATTAAGGGATCTTGCTTTAACCGGGTTCAGCAGTCTTCGGGTAACGACTGATTTTACAGTTAATCCGCCAAAACGGTATGCCAACCAAAGCAAGGAATGCGCGTGTGAATCATGACCGTGGATGATGTCAATTTTTTTCCGAGCACAATATTTCGTAAGTGATCGAATATTCTTCCATATTGAAAATATACCTTTATTGTAAACCAAGATACTGGACTCTTTTAATCCACAGCGCTGTGATAGTGCTGAATTGTGGGGTGTCATTAAATGAACTTCAATATCTTTATTTTTCAGACCATCCAGAAGAAACTTAACCTGACGTTCACCTCCTCGCCAGGATTGGGCAGTAGATATATGGAGGATGTTCATGAGGTATTTTTTTTCAGCAGGTCAAAATAATAGAGCTGCCGTTTCACAAGGTGAACATTCATTTTCGCAATGTTCCATCCGGCAACCCCATCCAGAAATCCAAGTTGAAGTATATATGATTTAAATCCTTTGAAAAAGGGACCAAATAACTTTTTGAAAATATGCGGATGTCGATTTTTGTCGACCCAAATCTGAGCTCTCAACTTGGCGTATTTTTCTACTTTTTTCTTATGATCCTCTGTTGATCGATAGCTATGATGAATGAGCTTATTACGCAATTTATAAATTTTAAAACCATCGGGAATATTCAATTTTTCGTGTACCAGATTTTTATTCCATGCTACATTTCTCTTATTGAATATGCGAAATACCCAATCGGGGCTCCAACCTGAATGCTTGATCTTCTTTCCGAGATAGTAATTTTGTCTGTCCATTGCATAGACCATCTTTTCTTGGAGTTGGAGCGTTTTGAGTTCTTGAATTAATTCAGCGGACAAAGATTCATCAGCATCCAATGATAGAATCCAATCGTTTTTGGCTTTGGTATGCCCCAGGTTTTTGGTCGGCCCATATCCCAACCATTCGTGCTGAAATACTCTTGCTCCTAGTTCTTTTGCTTTTTTCACGGTACCGTCCGTACTTCCGTTATCGATCACTACAATATCATTTATAAAGGGCAGTAAACTCTTAATGCACGGAGTGATTCTGTCCACTTCATTTTTGGTAATGATTACAGCAGAGATCGGGATGAGCATGATTACACTATTTCGGCGCCTTTTGCGATAAAGAATGGGTTTAATAGATTTTCCTTATTGTATTGTACGGTCTTTCCATCTCCATTGGCAATAAGAACCTGGCCACCTGCCTCTTCCAGGATAATTTGGGCTGCACAAGTATCCCATTCCATTGTAGGAGCCAGACGTGGGTATACATCTGCTTCACCTTGGGCAATACTTAAAAATTTCAATGAACTACCTTTTGCTACTAACTCAGGTTGGGATAAGGCGTCTACAAAAGCTTGTGTTTCGTCGTTTAAATGCGACCTTGAACAAATAACTTTTAATCCTTGGTCAGAGGTTTTGTAAGCGGCAGCAGAGATTTTTTCTTCACCTTTTTGAGAAATTTTAAAGGCTCCTTCTCCTTTTACCGCAAAATACATTTCATCAAATACGGGAATGTAAACTACACCGGCAACGACTCTATGATTATAAACCAAACCAATGTTGGTAGTGAATTCACCATTTTTTTTAATGAATTCCTTAGTTCCATCCAAGGGGTCTACTATCCAGCAGTACTCCCATTTCGAGCGTTCGGCATAGGGGTGATCATCATTTTCCTCGGATATTATGGGTATATCCGGGCTTAGTTCTTTTAATGCATTGCAGATGATGGTGTTTGACGCAAGGTCTGCCTTGGTCAACGGAGAGGAATCGGATTTTTGTTGGATACCAAGATCGGTAGTATTGTATACTTCCAAAATAGCAGCACCGGCTTTTCTGCTTACAGGAATCAATGCTCGGATCAATTTTTTAATTCTACTAGAATCCATATGGGTTTCACACAATTTTAGTTAAGATCAAATATAGTCCAATAAGTGACAAAGCAATTAATATCAACATAGGTAGATAAGCAATAAACATCCGTAGGGGCGACGTAGAATATTTTTCTTTTAATCGGATTTTGTAGTAAGTCCTGAATTTAGGGTTGCGTAATCGATGGTTTAATTCAATCATGTTTTCATCGGACAATTCCTCTTCAGAGAAAAAGTTATCTAAAAACTCTACATCATCTTTGTTAATTCCATCCATAGGAAGTTAAGACATTCTGGTTATTTTGATTTGGCTTGCAAACTCATGAAATACGTTTCAAAAATGGTAAAGACTACATAAACAATAATAAATGGTAAGACAAAAATTCCATCTTTTGGCTGTTTAAGTTTGTGATATATCATTACAACTGCCAATGCTATCAAGAATTTGAACATGACATTCATGATTACCAAATTAAGCAGCATTCCTTTATTGGGTTGTTTTTCAAGGAATTCCGTCAGAAAATAGATGGTTATACATAGAATCGTAAAAGCAGGAATCGCATAATAGGCTATGTCAATATATTCATAGATCTTTTCGTTCAGGCTCATAAAATACATAATGCCCACCAGAATTGCAATCGTCAGAATTAGTAGTTGAATAAATTTACGAACACTCATTTAGATCATACTTTGAAGCTTTATCCCTAGATAAACGGCCAATAGTCCCAAAATAATGCTTCCACCAATATAAATCAATCCCAGAGCATACTGTTGATTTTGAAATAGTTTCAGCGACTCAGCACTAAAGGTGGAAAACGTGCTAAAACCTCCACAAAATCCTGTAATGAAAAGTAGGCTCTGTTGTGGTTGAAGACTTTCTTTGAGTTGGATTCCTATTAATATCCCCAGAATTAGACAAGCGATAAAATTGGAAACAAATGTACCCAGTGGGAAATCAGTATTGTGGGAAGCGTAATACAGTCCGATGCCATATCTAAAAAGGCTGCCTAATCCTCCACCTAGAAATACAAAGATCCATCCAGGCATGATTCAGGCAAGTTTTTGTTTTCTCTTGCTTATTCTATATAAAAAATAGGAAAGCATAATGGCTAGAATTAAAATAATAATCAGAAGTGAAAGATTGCCCAGACTTTGCAAGTAATAGGCGATCAACATAAATAATAAATTTACCACAATAAGTACTCCTGAGGCAGAAGTATGAGAAAATCCGGCATCGATCATCATGTGATGAATATGATTTCTGTCCGGATGAAAAGGAGATTTTTTATTAATAATTCTGATCGTGAATACCCTTAGGGTATCAAATAAGGGTAAAATAAGGATCGCTATCGCCATGGAAGGTGCAGCTTTGAATGCGAAGGTCTTGTCCGGAATTTCACTGTGCAATTCAATAAACTGTATGGTGAGAATGGAACATACCAATCCAACGAGTAAAGATCCCGTATCCCCCATGAAAATCTTGGCCGGCGTAATATTATACTTCAAAAAAGCAATTAAAGAACCAGATAGTGCAAATGCTACGATAGCCAATTCCATATATTGGGTCTTCAAAAACCATAAGCCAAATACGATGGAAATCACCGTTCCCAAACCAGCAGAAAGTCCATTGATACCATCAACTAGATTGAATGAATTGATGATAACGATAATGACGAAGATACTTAAAATAGCTCCGGCGTATTCAGGTATCTGTTGAATGCCAAAAATGCCATATAAACTTGTCAATTTTACATTTGCTTTGAATACGAGTATGGCAGCGGCGAATAATTCTCCCAGAAACTTTTTGGATGGTGACATAGGATCGATATCATCTTTGGCACCAATAAGAAAAATGATAATGAAAGAACATAAAATGTACTGTAAGTCTCCAAAAATCTCAAACGGAGTCCAAAGAATTATACTAAACAAAGTGCCTGCAAAAATTCCGATACCTCCCAGAGATGGTGTGCTTTGCGAATGAGATCTTCGCTCACCGGGTTCATCCATGAGATTCTTTTTGATCGCCACATGAATGATCGATGGTATAGCTAAATACGTTAAAGTAAAAGAAGTTATAAATGCCAGTACGATATCAAACATATATTATGGGTGATTCAGGTCAAAGGTACAAGAATCATGCAAAGAATTAGTAACGAAAACACGGTTTTGAGTAAGTGCTTTTTAGTCTTCGGTTTCTTTTTTTTTACTTCATTGATCTCAGATCGTTAAAACCTTCTATTTGATTGGTCACAATTGTTTCTATTTTAGCTCTTCCAGTAGCTCATATTATAGCAGTTTGCGTTATTGCTAGTTAATAATCTTTTATTATGGACCTTAATCAAGTAACTATTCCGGTGACTGATGTAGTAAAGTCAATCGCATTTTATCAAAAACTTGGATTAAAACTAATTGTACATACACATGATGCCTATGCACGATTTGAATGCACGCCCGGGGGATCAACGTTTTCTCTTCATAGGGTGGATTCCATGGCATATGGCTCCAGAGCGATTATTTATTTTGAGAGGAATGATCTGGATGAATATGTCAATGGATTAATGCAAAAAGGCATTGTCTTTGAAAATTTGCCCAGGGATCAACCTTGGCTCTGGCGAGAGGCAAAATTGTATGACCCTGATGAAAACCCTCTTATCATTTACCATGCAGGTGAAAATCGGATTGATCCGCCGTGGAAGAAAAAAAACGACTAACATTATCTTTTGGCAAGTAACTTTTTGATTCGCCAAACAATAAAAGAACCGAGTATAATTTTGATTAGTGCTCCCTTCCAGAAAGGTAAAAAACCATACTGAATGCCTTTTTGAAGGTCATAGATAGTTATTAAACGACCTACTCCAAATACTAGAATAATAATGGTTCCTATGAGCGTTAGCACTAAAATGGACGAAAATGAATTTACCCTCCATTTTTGGTTTAACCATGAAACGATAATCGACGCAATTAAAAACCCGATTAGATATCCGCCACTTCCACCAAATAATTTATCGAATCCCGATTCACCATCAGCGAAAACAGGTAAACCGATAAATCCGAGCACCAGATACCCAGAAATTACTACTAATGATTCGACTGGAGATAGAAAAAATGCCCAGGCCAGGATGGCTAACGTTTGACCCGTAATTGGTATATTACCTACATCAATCGATACTCTTGCGGCAATTGCAATAGTAAGCATAGCCACAATTAGTTTTATTACACGATTTGATTTTGTATTCATTTGTTGCATGAAATGGGTGCTCCTACTCACAAATATACTTTGTAAAGTTGATTCTAAATTTTGTTGAGGGTGGAATTTGAAAGTAAGCAAGGTGTGGATTCGACAATCATCGCTAAAATTGATGTTTGATTCTTCCAATTCGGCCAAATTTTAAAAGATGCAAAGAAGTAGGTTGGTCGATTTTTATAAAGTACTCTTAATCAAATAGATGGATTTGCCTGAATGTCTTCTATAGAGGATGAATTCTAAAAATTGTACCCACGAACGATCATTTTTTCTAACTTTGCCTGCGTTTCCGTATCGATTTGTGTATTACAAATTCAAAACCGATCTCATATGGTATTTTTAGAATTTGAAAAGCCTTTAGAAAAACTTTACGAACAACTTGAAAAGATCAAGCAAGTTGGGGAAGAAGGTGATATAGATGTCTCTCAGAATATTAAAGAACTGGAGAACAAAATAAAGGCTGAAACCAAAGAAATTTATTCTAATCTTACAGGATGGCAAAAGGTACAACTTTCAAGGCACCCGGAGCGTCCGTATACATTATACTACATAGAGCAAATCTGCAAGAAATTTGTAGAGCTTCATGGAGATCGATACTTTAAAGATGACAAGGCTATTGTTGGTGGAATCGGTAAAATAAATGGACAGTCCGTGGTAATCCTGGGTCATCAAAAAGGTGTAAACACAAAGCTTCGACAATATCGAAATTTTGGAATGGCTAATCCTGAAGGATATCGAAAGGCACTGCGTCTAATGAAGTTGGCAGAACGATTTAATTATCCAGTGATTTGTTTAATTGATACTCCAGGTGCTTTCCCAGGTCTTGAAGCAGAAGAAAGAGGCCAGGCAGAAGCGATTGCTAAGAATCTGTTTGAAATGGCTCAATTGAAGGTGCCTATTCTTTGCTATGTTATTGGAGAGGGAGCTTCAGGTGGAGCCATTGGAATTGGGCTTGGAGATCGGGTCTTTATGCTTGAAAATACATGGTATTCGGTTATTAGCCCCGAATCTTGTTCGTCCATACTTTGGAGAAATTGGGATCATAAAGAAGAAGCCGCTGAGGCTTTAAAACTAACTGCAGAAGATATGCTTGGCTTTGGGCTCATCGACGATATCGTCAAGGAACCAATAGGTGGAGCACATACGGATCCTGAAAAAATGGCAAAAACGCTGCGCACGCATATCAAAAAAGAGATCACAGCTTTGATGAATACCTCTGCTGAAGAAAGGATTGAAAACCGACTTTCAAAATATGGCAACATGGGGAAGTTTACAGTGGTCGATACGGAAGAATCAAGTAGAGAGAAAGAAAAGAACAAAAAGTAAATGATCTCCTCGATTCGAACTTGGATGTTCAATAAGTCTCTGAAAGAACATGCCAATTTTAAATCCAAGAAGGGTTTTTCTGGTGTGAATCTTTGCAAGACCTTATGCATTATTGCCCCCGGAGATCAAATGGCAGCGATTTCCACCGAAAAATATAAAAGGAAATTAAACGCACTGCAAAAGTCAGTGGATTTACTCTATTACACCAACGATAAATCAGAATCAGAAAATGGATATTCCAAATTAAACGTCAAGTGGAATGGCGTACCTGAGCATGAGATTATTGACTCTATATTGTCCAGGCAATACGACTTGTTGATTTTCCTGTATCCTGAGATGGAACCGCATATGAAGTATCTAGCCATCCTTTGTAATGCAAAATTCAAAATAGGCCCCAGATTTGACGATTGCACCCATATTTTTGATCTAATGATCGATGGCAATAGTTATTCAGACACAGAGAAGCTGATTAAGTCCATTGATCAACACTTAAAACTCATTAGCACATAACTTAAAAAAGGATCATGAAGCATTCAGAATTTATAGGAACCGGAGTTGCCATGGTTACTCCTTTTCGTAATGGAGAAATTGACTTCCCAACTATCGAACGAATCGTAGAATATATCATTGAAGGTGGAGTGGAATATCTGGTCATTCTTGGGAGTACAGGAGAAACTGCTACGTTAAATGACTTCGAATCCAGAAAAGTGCTGGATGCCGTTATTTCAACTGCGAATAAAAGAGTTCCTATTGTAGCGGGTAATTTTGGCGGAAAGAATACCCGGGTTCTCTGTGAAAAGATAAAGAGTTATAATTTTAAGGGAATAGATGCTATATTATCATCAAGCCCTGAATATGTAAAGCCCTCACAGGAAGGTATTTACAGCCATTTCATGGAATTGGAGAAGGTGAGCCCCGTACCTATCATAATGTACAATGTTCCGGGAAGGACCAGGAGTAATATGGAGTGGACCACAACTATACGTCTGGCTGAAGCAAGTGATAAATTTATTGGAATCAAAGAAGCTACTGGTGATTTGATTCAAGCGACAAGAATCATTTACAATAAACCTGAAAACTTTTTTGTGACTTCCGGGGATGATGAAGTCGCTTTGCCTATGGTTGCCTGTGGAGGACATGGTGTTATTTCTGTTATTGGGAATGCTTTTCCTACAGCTTTTTCTGATATGATTCGAGCAGCATTGAAAAACGATTTTGAAGAGGCCAGAAGATTAAATAAACAGACCTACGACTTGCACAAATGGTTATATATTGAAGGAAATCCAGTGGGCATTAAGTCGGCTATGCAATTATTGGGTTATGGTACAAATGAGGTGAGACTTCCATTGGTTAGAATGTCCGAGGCAAACTACATAGAATTAGAAAAGGTATTCAATTCGGTTTTGGAAAATTTATCATGATCCGGTAATCATAACTTATTGCTGATCGCATTGTTGTATATTGAAACATCACATTTTAGATTATTTTGAGCATTGACAAAAATCAAAGAATATTAGTAACCGGAGGCACAGGCGTGCTTGGTGCTTATGTGGTAAAAAGGTTATTACATCAGGGCTATTCCAATATTGAGATTTTTACACGAACGAATAAAAAATCAAATCTAGTGTTCGCCGATAATTCGCGAGTGAAATTCACCAAAGGAAACATTACCGAGCTTTTTCCTTTAACCGATTGCATTGAATCAGCGGATTATGTGATCCATGCTGCTGCGATAGTAAGCTTTGATCCGAGAGAATTCAAAAAGATGCATGCTGTAAATGTGGAAGGAACGGCGAATGTGATGAATATCGCCGCTACTTCAAACGTAAAAAAGGTAATTCACATTAGTTCAATAGCCGCTTTGGGGCGAAGTGATGAAAATGGTCTGATAAGTGAAGATTCCAAATGGGTAAACAGTAAATACAATTCATACTACGGCATTACAAAATATCTCTCTGAGCGGGAAGTTTGGCGTTCTTATTTTGAAGGTCTTTCTATGGCAATCGTTAATCCTTCATTGATATTAGGTGAGGGGGAATGGGGACAAAGTTCTTTGCAAATTTTCAAACGTGCATACGATGGCCTTCCTTTTTATCCTACGGGGGGTACTGGAATCGTTGATGCTGAAGATGTGGCCAAGTTTGTGGTAGCACTTATGGAGTCTACTATTGAGGGTGAGCGATATATTTTATCTGCCGAGAATATTTCCTATAAAGACATTTTTCAAAAACTAGCCTCGGGGATGAATCGTAAAGCTCCATCTAAACCTGCACAAAAATGGATGTTGTCCATTTTATGGCGACTCGAAAAAATTCGTTGTTTGCTTACCCGACAAAGCCCACTCATCACTCGGGAAAGTGTAAAAAGCACTGCCCACCAATCCAATTATGATAATGCTAAATCACTTTTCTTTGAAGATTTTGTGTATAGAGATGTTGAGAAAACGATAAGCGATTATGCTGCCAAATATGCTGCCTATCGGCAAACATTCTAATGCTTTTCACGACAATGATCGTTGTTTTTAAGGTTAGGACATGTTTTTTGTTTATACTATATATTAGCTTGGGGCCTGGTCAAAGATTAGTGACTACACAGCCATTTTTTATTTCTTAGGTTAAAGTCTGACAGGCTTTCCAATTCCTAGCACTGGATAACAATCCTGGTCTAGGAATTGAATGAACCTACGGCTGTATAGTTACAATGATTATTAATCCAATGTTAAATCGATATGAAAAAGATCACAATATTCATTTTATTAGCAATTCTGACTAATTCAGTACTTATTTCACAAACTAGAATTTCATCATTTTCAGGAATACCTGACATTGATAAACAAACGAGGTTTGATAATATAATAGTGGATGACGGCACGATTTATTACATCAACGCTGAAAGAGGTATTGGAGAATTTGGTAGGGGTTTTTCGAGTATTACCGTATATACACTTGAAGATGAGAATGTTATTGAATTGTACAAGAAAATAGTGCCAAAGGATAATGGAACTCTGCCTACACTAATGTCTCACAGTATTCAAAGTAGTATTTACTCAAAGGGCCGAATTTATCTAGTATACAATTTTATTGTAATTTCCATTGATTTGAAGACGGGAGAAGAAGTTCAATACAATATTCCCTATCCTTATGTTATTCCTACAAGAGCGAATGGTACTCAAATTATCGAAGAAAAAAATGGCGTAATATATGCCGAAGTGTATAGTAGCAGTACAGATAAAAAAATTGTGCGAATTGATGAGTCGACTTCTGAAGCATCGATTTTGGAAAATGAGGTAGAAGGTTATACATTCATGCAATTCAGACCTGGCTTCAATTATCTGATTGCTGAAGATTTAAGAGAGGTTATAAGATATGATTACTATGCAGATGAAATGAAGACAATATATGAAGGGGATGTGATTCAACACTACAACTTCTCTAGAACAGATTTTTCGGATGATTTGTACATTGTAGATCAAGCAGATCAATTGATTAAAATTGACTTGAATACGGATACTGTTGATATTTTTTGTAATGAAGTAGAAGGGAGAGTGTACAGTTTTACGACTCAGAATGATGTCCTATTAGTTGAGCGATCGACTGATTCAGGAAGAAAAATTGATTATTATCTACTTCCAGAATGCAATACAGCAGTTTCGTCTCTTCCTTTTGAACCAGAATTTGAAGGTTCAGTAGCGGTATACAGCCACTTGTCGCAGGACAATTCGGAATATGTGCATTTACAAGTGGATTACTTTCATGAATATGTGTTGAAAAGAACTGGGCAATTTACTTTGTTGGATGTTGAGGTTGGTCCCGGCCTATTTAATTTTGATACCCATGCCAAGGGTGATTTGGTAGTCAGATATGCCTACGATCAATTTCAGGATGGACTACAACTTTTTATGCTTGACCTGAAGAAAGGTGATTTTTTAATGGGATCCGAAATAATCGATCGAAGACCTGAGGGAAATCCCATGAAGTTGGTGTACGATGCTGAATCAGATGCTTACATTACGGCAGGCATTAATAATACCAATGGGGTAGAGCTCTATCTAATTGACAATGATTTCAAAATAGTTGATAAATACAGCGTAAAGGAACCTTACGAATTGGCTGCAGTAAAAAATATATATAACGATGAAGGAGTAATTATTCATTTGGTGAAAGATTCAGTTTTCCAGGTAAAAGATAAGGAAGTTGTTTTTCTTGTTACAGTAGAAAATGAAGATATACAGTACAAAGAGGGGAAAATTCAATGGTTGCGAAAAAATGATGATACATTTCAATTTATGGAATTTGTTCTTTCAACTGGAGAAGTTGAAATTACTGATATAGAAGGGGAGTACAATTCTACCTTTGATCATAGTCTATTAGGAGAAGGATTTCTAATATCCAATAACTGGGAATCATATTATTATGATGATAAAGAAATTACAAGATTAGAGGGCATTTCCAGGCCCAGAAATTATGGAGACTTCATTTTAGATTTGGAACTAGAAAGCCAGACGCTTCATATCAAGGCTTTTGATCTTAGGGATAAATCATTTTCTGAAGAGTTTGTTATTACTGGATTGTCCAGTTTCGATAATCTAGGAGCGGTTGGGAATAAGTTGTTCTTAAGGATAATTGAATTGAATGGGGATAGAAAACTATATACCTATGATATTGAAAATCAGCAAATAACCATATTTAATTATAACAAGGATATAAATGTTTCTTTTTTAGATGTTTTGTTCAGTAATCCTGATGAACGCATTATTGTTAAGAATAGGGATCCATTTGAAAGTAGACTGGATCTCATCTCATTGGAAAGTGACGGAATTCGGTTGGAGCAATTTTACAATTATAATCCTAATTTTAATGGTATTGGATTGTCTATAGTCGAAATGGATAATCAGTATGTGCTCATTGACAGGGACAAAGCAAGTTTTGTTCATTTATTGGATGAAGATTGGAATGCCATAGATTTATCTGGCATACTAAGTCCTGGGTTTTTAAGATCGGTCTATTATCTAAAAAATACCAATCAATTATTGTCAACCTCCTCGTTGGAATACAATCGAGTGAATATTGATTTTTTAAATTTGGATGATTTGATATTGGATAAAAATGTAATGTTAGCGGATTATACAGCCGATGTCAGAGGAGGACATGCATTTTGTACCAAAGACGGGAATTTGGTATTTGCCTTACAAAGTGACGAAGAAGGTGGAGAATTTATCAAATTTGATCAAGAACTGGAAGGGGTCGTTGAAAGCTATGAGATAAATAAGGGTGCTTGGACTTCGAGTGCTTCCGAATTTCAGACCATAGATTCTGTGCTTTATTTCACGGCAGCAGGCCTCCCTTTGGGAAGACAGGTTTATTATATCGACAATGTATTGGCAGAAACGAAGTATTGTGAAGTGAAAACATTCAATGTGGTAGAAGAGCCCGTCGAGCCTTCTCGAAACTTGTACCCTAATCCCGCAGGAAATTATGTTCAAATTGATTTTACGATGAAAAATGCCATGATCTATCAAATCGAAGGAAGGTCGTACAACGTCGGTTACATAGATGCACATCAAAAAGTCGACTTGAAGGACTTGGTAAGCGGTATATATTTTATGTCTGGATTGGATGAAAACGATCAGATTGTCACCTTAAAATTTGTCGTGGAGTAAGAGTATCTCAATTTTGAATTTTTGAATTTCAATTGGAATAGCTGAAAGGAATTCGCACGTGGATGCCTTTCAGATAGGGGTATGACAATTTGCCGGAATTAATGTGGGGTAGCCCTAATTTTGGCGGTATTTTTAGTCAAAAAATAGTGATAAATTTGTCCAAGGCAGTAAATTCTTAGAGCAGTCTTGAATCAAATAAATGCTATGAAATCTACAAAATGTCATATGCCCTTTCTGATCAATCATCGACCTATATTGTCTTAAAAGTTTAACTTGTCTGAGATTGTCATCCTGACTGAGTACAGCGTGTTGAAGAAAGACAATCCCTTTTCACACTAAACAGGCGCGGAGGGTTAGGCAATGCATTTGTACTCAAGGACCTGGTGGAGAAATCTTTCCCATTATTATTCCTTCATTTTCTTAATTTTAAGGATGAATCCTATCTTCAAACTCAATCTCCTATGCGTATTTGTAGAAACAAATTTACCGATCATCTAAGAGAGCTTTTCGATGCCAATCCATTAAGACAGCCCAATCCAAGGTATATGCCATTGAGTTTGATTGAGATTAAGGATAAGCGAACCTATCCTTTGGAAATTTGAATGATCTCATTTTGGGTGATGCTGTATTGAGTATTGATATCATTCGACAACCCATGTCAGCAGTTTCCAGTTCCTGGTCCAAAAAAGCCAACTTGAAAGTGGGATTAGAATTATTGTCCGGATTCTTCAAGGGTTTTGGAATGGACGTCGTCGGATTGAAATCCTCTTTCGAAAAAGCATAACAGTTCTCTTTTGCGTTTGAAAATGTAGAAAGACATTACTTTGAACCTCTTGCTCTAGGTAAACAACTGGATGACCATCAAATCAAATCCAATCGGGATAATAATTTTATACGTAAAATTATGGAATCCGGGAAGTATCAGATGGGCCTGATCACAGATTCGATTGTAAGCAATAATTTTAGTGTAGCCACCTTTTCTGAATCAGACGCATCGGTAGAAATTGACGTACCCGTGATTAAGAAATACATTTCCGATCTCAATATCTCTACTTCTATCGAACACACTCAGAACAATGTCATCAAATTTAGCAACCCAAGCCCCATTCCTTTTGCCTTCAGTTGTATTGATTTGGGTATTGATGAAGATGGATATTTCATAGCTGGAGATTGGCATGACGGACTCAAAGAAGCGACCAGAAGCGGGTTTTCGGAAGATAGAATCATTGAAAAAATATTAATTGATGAAGATGGATATGAACCCTTGCTAATTGAATGATTTCGAAATCACTTTTTTATACATCACGATAATGGCTTGAACCGCCAAAATGCCAGTCATTGAGGGACTTCTTTTTGCCAATAATGCATATAAATTGATCTTACCGTGTCATTATGACTTTATTTTGAAATGGCTTAAGAATTGCAGATAGATGAGGGTGTTACAAAAACTAAAAGATATCATGAGTAAAAGTAAGGCGGATACGGCTTCTACTGACGAAAATGTAGAAAATAAATCAGCGAATAAACAGACCTCAAAACCTAAAAGGCCAACCATAAAAAGTCTACAGGCAGAAATTGAAGAATTGAATATCCAATTGGCAGAATCAAAGGACAAATACCTGCGATTATTTGCTGAATTTGACAATTTCAAAAAGAGAAATATTCGGGAACGTATGGATCTTCTCAAAAATGCAAGTCAGGATGCGTTTTCCGCTTTATTACCAGTTGTTGATGATTTTGACCGAGCAAAGAATAGCGCGGACGACGAAAACAGTGAAGAGGCATTCAGTGAAGGAGTACTTTTGGTATATAATAAACTCAATACAATTCTCAATAGCAAGGGATTGAAGAAAATGGAGAGCACTGGTGCTGATTTTGATCCTGAACTGCATGAAGCAATTACTAAGATTCCTGCTCCAAATGAAGAAATGAAAGGAAAGATAATTGACACTATAGAATCTGGTTTCTATCTCAATGATAAGATTATTAGATACGCAAAGGTAGTTGTAGGAGAGTAGGATCAACCAAACACAGATTAGAATAAAAAAGAATGGCTAAAAGAGATTATTACGAGGTATTAGGTGTAGATAAGGGCGCGGATGCAAATACTATAAAAAAAGCATATCGAAAGACGGCCATGAAATACCACCCGGATCGAAATCCGGATAATAAGGAAGCAGAAGAGAAATTCAAAGAAGCGGCAGAAGCATATGAAATATTGAGTGATGCTGATAAAAAGGCCAGGTATGATCGATTTGGTCATGCGGGAGTAGATCCAAATATGGGAGGTAGAGGCGGTTTTAGCGGAGGAATGACAATGGACGATATTTTTTCACAGTTTGGTGATATTTTTGGTGATAGCGGAAGTCCTTTTGAGAGCTTTTTTGGAGGTGGTCAGCGCCGAAGATCAGGTGCTCGTGGGGGACAGCGGGGAAGTAATTTAAGAATCAAGGTAGGGTTAACTCTGGAAGAGGTAGAAGCTGGTGTTACCAAAAAGATCAAAGTTAAAAAGCATGTAATTTGTACTGTTTGCGATGGTTCTGGAGCAAAAGATAAAGCATCAGTGAAAACGTGTGGGACATGTGGTGGCTCTGGCTACGTACGTCAGGTGAAATCAACATTCTTGGGACAGATGCAAACTACAACGGTATGCCCTACTTGTGGTGGCTCTGGAACTCAAATTACAGCGAAGTGTACAAATTGTAGAGGTGAGGGAAGAGTGATGGGTAGTGAGACTATTGAGATTGAAATCCCCGCAGGCGTTGAGCATGGCATGCAATTGAGTATGAGGGGAAAAGGGAATGCGGGTAAAAATGGAGGTGGGAAAGGTGATCTCTTGATTAATATAGAAGAAAAACCACATGAACATTTTAGTCGAGATGGAAAGAATATCATTTATGATCTATATATCAATTTTGCTGATGCTGCACTAGGTACTTCGGTTGAGGTTCCTACGCTTGGGAAAGATGTCAAAATAAAGGTACCTGCTGGAACTCAGGCGGGTAAGATATTCCGACTGAGAGAGAAGGGGTTGCCAAGTGTCCAAAGTTATGGTCGAGGCGATCAATTGATTAATATTAATATCTGGACCCCAAAGAAATTGAACGATGAAGAGCGCAAACTATTGGAGAAATTGAAGGATATGCCCAATTTCAAGCCGGATCCTGGTAAAAATGAAAAAGGGTTTTTTGACCGAATGAAAGATTATTTTTCTTAGAAATGCGAAAGGATAGATCTAATTGAAATTTCTTACTTTGTAAAATGGAAGTTTCATATTTGTGATTCGATCTTTTCCTGTTCTTCGTTTTACTTCTTTGTAAAAATATATTTGATGTGGACCAAGGGCTAGGCTATCCATTGGATAAAGACACATCAATCCTTTTTCGTCGTTATTGGGATGCTCAAAAAAGTAACAGTCTAAATCCTCCTCAATATCAACATCGTCAATTTGCAGCTCTACTAAATCGAGAAAGGCCTGAATTATTTTTTCTTGCTTATTTTCTTCAAATTTCTGCGCTTCCTTTAGAAAAGCATCTCTCTTTTTAGAGATATAAGTGGTGATGCTGTCTATTTGTATGGTAAAAGCGTTCATCTCAACAGAATCTTTTGAGTTTCTCCGCAAGCTTCGCAATTTTCTCCGATTGGCCCGCAAAGTATCAAATTCCAATTCCAGTTCCTTATTACCTTTTACATAAAAAGGGTCTTTTTTTTCATTTGAAGAAAAAAGCGTAAAGTTCAAGCCTGATTTCCAATAGGGGCTTATATCTGTATTTTCTTGCAAAGCCATATAGTCCGTTGAAGCCATTTTGAGGAAGATCTTGAGATAATCCTCATTGTTTTGATATTTGTTTAGAATGATGCTCGGAATATTTTGTCTTCGTTTTGAAATTTTAGAATCTACTTCGGTCATATATTCTTTTCGCAAATCTTCATAATGCATCCGATCTACCGTATTCCCAAAATTTTTGATTATTGAATTTGGAGGGTAGTAGGAAAAATTATTATTGGAAAATACATTTGAAGCGATGAGAATAATCAGAATATACGGTATGGAAAAATAAAAAAGTCGTTTGGTATATCGATTATCCAAAAAATTATACAGCAACGGGCGGTACAGAAAAGTTAGCGTAGTCCAGCCATAAAATGTGAAAATATAGCCATAGATTCTACTAATACTTCGCTCTTCAATTTTTTTGAAAATTCCTAATGTTATGAAATCAATAAAAACGATTAACCCAATAAAGAGATATAGCGATATGATGATAGATAGAATAAGGGCCTGCGTTTGCGAAACTTCATTCGTAAAACTTGCGATAAATATAATTTGAAAGAAAAAGAATGAAATGGAAAAAAATAGTAAGAACAGTAAGAATGTATAAGCAAAAAGAACACTACATATTCTTTCTAACCGCTCAATGAAGTCATCAAATTCACCTACTTTATTTTGAAGCATATCGGTGAAGTATTGACTATAATTTAAAGCTTTATAGTCAATATCTTGTGAAACATATCTGAGTCCAATGGCACCTATCCATAATCCTCTCAGAATCACATGGACTAAAAGATTGATAAAAAAGATTTTCCATCCGACTTCAAGAATGCTGATGAAAAAATTTTGAGTAACACGTGTTGTGCCTTCAGAATTGTTTGCAACATACATCCTTAGCTCTATCAATAAATCCTGACTTTCATAAATGCCAAAAAGAGCTAACCCGGAAATAAGCAGTTCTAATTGCCAGGATTCTTGCTGTAATTTTTCAAGCCATTCTGAAAAGATTGATTTATTGTCTTGTTTTGCCATTCCAATCGAGATAAAGATTAAAAGTAGCAAATTATCTCCTTAAAATATTAATAGAGACTTTTGCGAAGTCAATGCTTGCTAGAAAATTACACTTAGGTTTAATGTTGAAGCTTT
>JBCCVV010000036.1:0-38461 GCA_039194925.1 Bacteroidota bacterium | reverse complement strand
TTATTTACATCCGTATACGTGTACGTTATCGTGTGTGTACCAACTCCTGCTACCATGGGATCAAACGTGCCCGCTGAACCGTCTGTAATTCCCGTACCGCTAAATGTACCACCCATTGGACTGCCCGTCAAATTGCTCGCTCCATCATCAATACAATAGGGGCCACCACTTACCGTTACGACTGGTAAACCATTTACCACAATATCTACGGTTGTTGATTCCATACAAACACCTGGTATAGAGTATGTTATAGTATGAGTGCCAACACCTGCTACAGACGGATCAAAAGTACCCGTTGCGCCATCAGTAATTCCTGTACCACTAAATGTTCCTCCACCTGGTGATGCCATAAGGTTAACTGCAGAATCATCAATACAAAATGGACCCGCTGCGGTTATACTAGGATTAACAAGAGGAGTTACAGTTACGTCAAACGTGCACACTGTAGGCGATCCAGTAGAAATTAATGAAACTGTATAATCACTAGATCCCGCCATAATTGTAACTGTTGTTTGATCATTAGCACCTACTATGGTCGCATCTCCCGTTGTAATTGACCAAGTAAAGATACTACTTCCACAATCCGGGGTATACGTGAGTGAATTATTTTGTCCTTCGCAAGATTCTGTATTTCCGGCAATGTTACATGAGTTATTGCAACCATTATAAATCTCAACATCTCCTCCAATACCTTTTGGATCTTCACTCGGTAACACACCATATTCAAAAACACCTAAAGGACTTAAAGGTGCGGATGTAGTCCCTGAATCCCAAATTGCAATTCCATGAGGTCCATCTTCTGAGAGTACATCTGAAGAACTTGTAGCATACTGAACATCACATGTAGCATTTGTCAATTCATACGTAGCCACACCACCATAGGTATCTTCATCACCAGCATCTCCAGGTACAGTAACATCATATTCGAAAGGTGTATTATCATATAAATTATTCATAGTATTAATCTCAATTACATCTGTCTCAGCCCAGTGGTTGTATGAACTATGCCAACTTCCATAACAGCCTGATCGCACGGCAACTAATAATGTGCCATCTGGTGCAAACGCCATATCAGAAATAAAATAGATAGTATGTCCCGTAAAAGAGTCTCCGCCTCCTGGTATAGAGGTTGGAATTGTTCCGTGTAATTGATCCGTTCCTACGTAATTATCATATGTGGCTCCGAAAGGTAAAAGAGTATTGTCAATGGTTCCAACAAACCCTCCACTTGAATTTAAATCAATCGAATAGAATGCAGGGTTTCCTGGCATTGCATCATTAGGTCCTAGACCTGGATCATCCACAAAACCAAAAAAGAGTCGATTAGAACCCGGCTCTACGGCAATTCCATATGGAATTTGTTCAAGACTATCTATTCCGGGTACACCTGTATCATACGACAATGGATCATAAGAATCCAAAATGGTCCCTGTATTGGATAGTCTGTAGATTCTTCCGTCTTCTGCATTTGTTACAAAAAATTGGTCATGAATTTCATCATATGCAATGTTTCCTAACCCAACACCCGTACTATCTCTTACAATTTCAATGGCATCATCCTCGCAATCCCAATGTTCAATCGTTACCATCCGTTGAGGTAATCTGGCAAATGCTGTTACTCCTCCCGTTACAGGATCAATACGATAAACAGTTCCTGCGGCTATCGTATCATGTGCAGGACTACCTACAACACCATAATTCAAAACGCTTGGTGAGTCATTTAGGAAACCAAATCCTGCACCGTAATTAGAAGAAGCGGTTACGAATACTTCTGCCGTCTTTTGATTTATAGCCGTTCCAAAAACATTACCAATGTTAGAAACCAACCAATCATCATGATGAAGTACACTATCTGCGTTTGTTATAGAATCTCTAAGAGGAGCCGATGTTGGAATCCCATTATTAAGCGACATATAGGCTACTACATATCTTCCCGCAACGGGTACTTCCTCTACAACTCCACAAGTCACCACTGCCACACCAGGATACAAAAGCGCATCCGTAACACAACTTGTAGTATTATCTCCCCAATCGGGATTATCCAATTGTGCGCTAAGATTACTTAAAAAAGAAAGCAACAAAACACCAACAAATAGTAGAGTCTTGGTCTTGGAGGTGTTGGGAAACGAAAAATTCATAAGTCCATGATTATTGTATTTACAAATACCTTTACAGGCGATTTATATCACTTATTTGGTTCAAAATCAGAATTGTAGAAATACATAATCAGTGCTTGAAAAGCACGGCTCAAAGTAATTTCAGATTATGTATAATTTATAAGAAGCTAAAATGAATTGATCTTTAACACTTAACTTTCCTATGACAAGGATGTCTTTTATCTTATATAAGGAAATATATAAAACAAAATAATATTCCTCCTCAAATTACACCATACATAATTTCCACTTATCTCCATTGGGATAAGAGCTCCAGGTTAGTTTTGTCAATAATTTTACAAACCAACCATTCGCATTATTCTTCCAAATGGTCAATTTGTTTTATATTTTAAAAGTTGAAAATCAACATTTACACCAGTCATTTGGCTCAATATCGTTTCAACATTGAAATCTATCTTTTTTGGGGTGTTATGCTTACGTAAAAGCATATGTCAGATTTTAGCAAAAGGGTAGATTCTAAAATCTGCTGTATATAAATGAGCGTCAACGATATTATTTGTTCAACATTTTAATATCAATCAACAAAATCTTAAAGTGTAAAAATAATTTGTAATTAAAGGAATCTTGAAGAGATTTTCACCCAATAATTATAAACTATTGAGGAACTATATGATTCATCCGCAAAGGTTGGTGTGGTCTTTATATGACATACTCTCAGCAAATATATTACATATTATTAATTTTTTACATATGTAATGAAGGAATTTTTACTTTTTAACTTTGAAACGAACTTAATACCTCTTTTTTACACGTTCACACCGACCAATTAATTTGCATCCCAAAGCATATATCCTAAAGTCTCCAAATCCTTCCAGAAATTAGGATAACTTTTGGTTACGACCATATGATCTTCTATTTCTATGGGAAACAATAGTGCTAATGGAGCAAACGCCATTGCCATTCGATGATCTTTATAGGTTGAGAATGCAGGTGGATAATTTCCCGATGTTACCTGTCCGTCTTGAAAGTAATATTCCATATCCGAAGGTTCTGAAATACGTTTTTGAAACAATTTTACTTGTACTTTTGACAGTTCATTTTGTAATGCTGCTATTCGATCTGTCTCTTTGATACGAAGTGTCTGTAACCCGGAGAATAGAACTTCAATATTCATTCCCGCTGCCATTGTGCTCACGCTTTGAGCAATATCAGGACATTGAATAAAATTATATTCATAATTCGTAACGGGAGACTTTTCATTTTTTGTCAATCGAATTTCACGATCCAGAAACTGAGTGTGTATGCCAAATGCTTTCCCTATCTCGGCAATGGCTGAATCGCCTTGCAAACTTTCTTTTAACAAACCCTTAAGCGTAAGATCCACTTCTCCGGCCAATGCTGCTATGATGTAATAATATGAAGCTGCGGACCAATCTGCCTCTACGTAGAAGTCCTTCGGTTTATACTTTTGCGGTGCCACGTGAATCGTTTGATCGTTCCATTTGTGTTGTACCCCAAAATATTCCATTATCCTCAGCGTCATTTCCAAATAGGGACGCGATACAATTTCACCCACAAGCGTAATCTCTAATCCCTGTGGCAATGAAGGAGCGATCAACAATAAAGAAGAAATATATTGTGAGCTGATATCCGCAGAAAGCTGAATTGAAGATTTTAGATTCTGTGCAGGGCTTCCTATTCTTAATGGGGGATATCCTTTATTTTTGGTATACGAAATATCAGCACCCATTTCAATTAAAGCTTCAGAAAGTGCCTTAATCGGTCGTTCTTGCATTCGCTCCGAACCGGTCAGGACATTTTCACCTTTTCGAGCAGCCAGGTAAGAGGTAAGAAACCGGAAAGTAGTGCCAGCATGGTGTGCATCCAATATATACTCTTCTGAACTGAGTAATTTTTGCAGAGTCCTAGTATCATCGCTATCGGATAGATTGACAATTTCAAATGGCTCTTCACATAATGCACGAATAATTAAAACTCGATTGGAAATGCTTTTAGAGCCACTGAGCGTGATGGAACCAACAGCATTTTTGTCATTTTTTGAAACCCTTACCGTACTCATATTTTTAAACGATTATACAATTGAAAAGATTGTTTTTGAAATAATCTTTTCAATTCAAAATGGTACTATATAAGATACCTCTTATTCTTCTTCTGATTTGTTTTCGAATTTTGCTTTGCGTTCTCTATCGGATTCGTCGTATCTAAGGATTATGTCTTTTACCAATCGATGTCGTACCACATCATCCGCAGTAAGTCGTACTCTACCAATCCCATTGATCGTACTCAAAATATCCAGCGCTCTGAAAAGACCAGATTTCTGATGACCTGGAAGGTCAATTTGTGATAAGTCTCCCGTGATAATGCACTTTGCCGATGGACCCAATCTGGTCAAAAACATCTTAATTTGAGTCGTTGTGCAGTTTTGCGCCTCATCTAAGATAATAAATGCATTGTCCAATGTCCTCCCACGCATGAACGCCAGAGGTGCCACCTCAATTACCCGATTGGTCATAAAGTAATTGAGCTTTTCCGTGGGTATCATATCATCCAATGCATCGTACAGTGGTCTTAGGTATGGGTCTACCTTATCTTTTAAATCTCCAGGCAAAAACCCAAGACTTTCACCCGCTTCTACTGCCGGACGCGTTAAAATGATCTTTTTAACCAGTTTATTTTTTAGTGCCTTTACTGCCAAGGCTACAGCGGTATAGGTTTTTCCAGTACCCGCTGGTCCAATCGCGAATACGACATCGTTCGCTTCGCTCTCCCTCACCATGGCGCGTTGATTTTTAGTCTTCGCCTTTATGGGTTTTCCATTGCGACCATGGACAATTACTTTCCCTCCTTTCTTTTCCTCTTCGTCCTTGATCTCATAAGGATTATGCCCTTCGAGCAGATCCATGACAGATTGTTCGGTAAGATCAATATTTTGTTTTAGCATATTGACCATGCTCTCAATCCGTGCCTTAGCTTTTTGAGTATCTTTTCGTTCGCCGGAAAGTTTCAAATTTTGGCCTCGTGAAGTAATGGTGACATCTGGAAATGCCTTTTTGAGTAAATTTAGTTTAGAATTGTTTCGACCATACAAATCCAATGGATCTACACCGTCTATTGTAAGAATAATCTCGCTCAATATTTTCTTTTAAATTAATTTAATGGTTCAAAATATGTCCTTTGCTTTAAATTCTTCACAAAGGAACATTTAAAATATAAATTCCACATTTTGCTTATGATCTTTTGCACCAATACTGCGTTAAAAAGCCTCGCCGATACCTTGTATCGACTGCGTTTTTCGTCTTGTCTTGGCACAAAATCTTTATTTCAAATTATCGAATTTATTTTTTGAACGTTCCTAAAGGACATATTACTTCTTTTTGTTATATTAAAATATGATCTTTACGCCATTGATCGTGCAAATATCTTAGTTTATTGGATCATTGCACGATTAAACATAATTAATATTTTAATAAAGATTCGCTTTACGTCTTTTTTCTTGACTTCAAGCTGGCTAATAAGAACACCACTCGAATGCATATAGTTTCTCTTACTACAGATTTTGGTTTACAAGATTATTACGTAGCCGAACTAAAAGCACATATTCTGAAGCGATCTACCGATATTCAGCTTGTGGATGTCAGCCATAGTATTGATTCTCATGATATCGTCCAGGCGGCACATTTTCTCGATAATGTTTTTCGATCATTTCCAGAAAGCACGATTCATTTGGTCGCAGTGTACAATTATTATGATAAAGAGAGTTCTTTTATCCTTCTGGAGCGGGAAGGTCATTTTTTTGTAGGTCCGGACAATGGCGTCTTCTCCCTAATTTTTGATGATTTGCAGCCGGACGAGGTGGTTCGACTTGATCATGAAGAGATTGTCCATAAAAGCATTGCCGAGATATTAAGCTGGACAGTTGGTAAATTGATGGAGGGTAGTTTAATTCAAGAAATCGGCAGCAAGGTTGAGATAATTAACCAAAAAATGGGTATTAAGCCCGTCGTAACCAAATCGCAGATTAGGGCAACCATTATCCATATCGATCATTATGAGAATGTAATTATCAATCTAAAAAGAGATCAATTCGAAAAATTGAGAAAAGGAAGAGGTTTTCAACTGTATTATAAACAGACAGATCCGGTAACTCATATCAGTGAGGATTATGCGGATGTACCGATTACCGATGTAATGTGTCTCTTTAATTCTGCAGGGTATATGGAAATCGGGATCAACATGGGCAAAGCTTCCTCTATGCTCAATCTCAACAAAAATGAAACCATCCAAATCAATTTTATAGATTAAGCTCATGGTAACCAGAATTGTAAAACTTACATTCAAAAAAGAGCACCTTCCGACGTTTATGGAGATTTGGAAGGAAAGCAAGGCAAGAATAGCTGCATTTGATGGTTGCCATTTTGTAGAAATGTTTCAATCCATGTCACCGGAGAATGTTTGCTTTACCTATAGTATTTGGGATGATGAAGAGTCCCTGAACCGATATCGACATTCTGAGTTGTTTAAAAATACCTGGGCAAAAACCAAAGTCCTTTTTGACGATAAGCCTCAGGCATGGAGTACCGAAAGCAGGGGATTTGAAGGAAAACTGAAAAAAGAATAACATGAAGAAGATACGATGTAAAACCTATCTCATTCATATCAATAATTGGGAGGCCATCAATGATTATATCGCTTATGGTGGCTATTCGTCTGTATTTGTACTTGTAGATAATAATACATTACAATACTGTATTCCTCTCTTTGAAGAAAAAATAAATTCTGCTTTCCAGGTAATTGTGATCAAGAGCGGAGAAGAACATAAAACCATCGATTCCTGCCAATACATCTGGGATAAAATGATTGATCTCGGTGCGGATCGTCACAGCCTTTGCATCAATTTAGGTGGAGGTGTGATCGGTGATATGGGCGGATTCACTGCTGCAACGTTTATGCGAGGTATGGATTTTATACAAGTACCTACCACGCTTTTATCTCAGGTGGATGCTTCTGTTGGGGGAAAACTTGGAATAGATTACAACAACTACAAAAATCTAATTGGTATCATCTTAAATCCGGGAGGTGTTTTCATTTTTACCGATTTTCTGAAGACCCTACCCTACAGACAATTGCTAAGCGGATTTGCCGAAGTCATAAAGCATGGTCTGATCAAGGATGCGAGTGCTTTTTCAAGAATGACCACTCTAAAATCCTTGACCGATATCGATTGGGAAGAATTGATCTATGAATCGGTATTGATCAAAAAATCAGTTACAGAAGAAGATCCATATGAAAAAGGACTTCGAAAAATTCTCAATTTCGGACATACACTTGGCCACGCGATTGAATCTAATGCCTTATCCAGTAATACACCTCTCCTTCATGGGGAAGCGATAGCCATCGGAATGATTATGGAAGCCCATCTAAGTTATCAAAAAAGCTACATTACTTTCCATGATGCCGAAACCGTAAAAAACAAAATTCTTATCCTTTTTGGTCATCATCCTTCTCGAATTCCCACCACAGAAGTCTTAGTTCAACTCATGGCCAAAGACAAGAAAAATAAAGCTGGAATCATTAAGTTCTCTTTGTTACAACAATTAGGGGAGGGAAACTTTGATCAGGAAGTGGGTCCTGAAGAGATACAAAATGCGATTTCTTTTTATAAGGCATAATTTTTGTAAAATGTATTAAAAACTACAATACGGGTTTCTTTTTGCAAGAATTGTACATAACTTTTTAGCCATACTGAAATTATAAACCGGTGTACAATCTTATTTGTTAAATTTGAAATGAATGTAGTTTTCGACGTCAATCTCAATTTTAGAGGCCTCGGCTACCAAAACTTATGCTTGAGAACATCCTTAACGTGATTTGTTTATTGTAACAAATAAGAAAAAGATATTCTATGAGAAGTATAAGCATTTTTGTTTTCGTCTCAATACTAGCTATACCTCTAATTGGTCAATCCTGGTCCGTGGTAGATCGTTCTGCCATTCCATTACGTGGTGAGAGAAATATAAATCCAGAACAATACATCGTTGCTGAAGTAAATGATGATGCCATTCGTTCCATTCTTTGGAGTGCCCCGGATGAATTGCGGTTTAATCCCAAAATCGATCAAGGGACCTTTCTACAGGTAATGAATGCTGATGGAATCATGGAAGAATTCCGAATTGTACAGTATCAAATGATGGAACCACAATTAGCCGCTAAGTTTCCTGATATAAGAACGTATCATGGGTTGAGTACCAACAGCCCTGCACGACGAATCCGTATTAATTACACCGTTCATGGTTTTAAAGCAACAATTACCGATCAGACTGGCCAGACATACATCGACCATTTTCAAAGAAATGATAAAAATCACAAAATAATCTATCGAAGAAATAATCTTCGTGCCCATTCCGATTGGACTTGTAAATTCCATGAACATGGTCCAAATTCTAAAAAACCCTTCAAAAAAGGTTGGACACGATCAGGAGATTGCGTATTCAGATCTTACCGACTTGCCGTAACAGCTACCGGTGAGTACTCAAATTACCATGGAGCATTTAGTGAAGCAGATTCAAGTCTAGTAATGTCGGCGGTAGTTACTACAGTTGATCGTGTAAATGATGTATATGAACAGGATATCACAGTGCGGCTCATCCTAATTGACAATACCGAGGATATTTTTTATTATGATCCAAATTCCGACCCTTTTACCAGTTCGATTAGTAGCAGTCTGTTGAATCAAAATCAAGCGAATACAGATGCTGTTATTGGCTCAGCAAACTATGACATTGGTCATATCGTAACTACAGGTGATGGTGGAATTGCACAGTTGGGTGTACCCTGTACAAATTCCAAGGCAAGGGGGGCAACTGGTTTACAAGTTCCTGAAGGTGACCCTTTTGATATTGACTACGTATCTCATGAACTTGGTCATCAGTTTGGCGCCACACATACGCAAAATAATTCATGTCAACGAACCCTCTCCACAGCTGTAGAACCAGGTAGTGCAAGCACAATTATGGGCTATGCGGGTATTTGTAGTCCAAATGTTCAAAACAACAGTGATGCTTATTTTCATGCCGTAAGTATTGAACAAATGAATGACGAAATCACTTCTAAATCGTGTCATGGTACCATCAGCTTGACAAATTCGGCCCCGATAGTTAGTCCATTGACGGATAAATCCATCCCTCATTCCACCCCATTTATGCTGGATGCTGTGGCAACGGACAGTGATGGTGACGTACTCACTTACAATTGGGAGCAAATAGACAACGAGGTAGGGCCGGTAATGCCTCCTGTCGGTACAAATGCCCAAGGACCAATGTTTCGATCAATTTTTGCCACCACAGATTCGATGCGTTATTTTCCTAATATAGCGACCATAGCTTCGAATGGAACTTTTCAGTGGGAAGTACTGCCTTCGGTAGATCGCAACATGGATTTTCGGGTTACCGTGAGAGACAATACATTTGCTCCGGGATGCACGGATGAACAAGATATAACCTTGGATGTGGAAGGTAGTGCAGGACCATTTTTGGTCACATCACAAAATACTAGTGTAACGTGGATGGAATCAGAATCCAGAACCATTACCTGGGATGTTGCCAATACAGATATGGCTCCGGTAAGCTGCAGCACTGTTGATATTTATATGTCCTATGATAGCGGATTGACCTATCCAACAAAAGTGCTGTCGTCTACTCCAAATGATGGATCGGCTGAGATCATCGTTCCGTTAGGAATAACTTCTACGGCACGCGTTATGGTCAAATGCAGTGATAATGTTTTCTTCGACATCAATGATACAGATATTAACATCGAAATGGGTGCGCCTTCGTTTTTAATCAGTACGAATCCATCTTCAGGTGAAGTTTGTGATGATCAAACTATTGATTTCATTATAGAATCTACCTCGATCCTTGGATATTCCGATCCTATAAATTTAACTGTATCCGATCTACCTACGGGAGCTTCTGCCTTTATCACTACCAATCCAATCATTCCTGGTAACAACACAATGGTAAGTCTTGATAATATGGACGATAAATCCGGAGATTTTACCATTAAAATAACAGGCACCTCAGGGAGTATAACTCGTGAAGTATTCTACAATCTATTCTTAAAAAACAAAGCATCAGATCCTATGCTGATCGCACCGGCAAATGGCGCATCAGAAGTTAACACTGAACCAGATTTATCATGGAATCCTGAATCCGATGCGATTTCTTACGAATATCAGGTAAGCACTCTACCTAGTGGTGGAGATATTGTCGCCAGCGGTTCCGCAACTTCTGCACTGGTAAACATTTCCACTGAATTAGATCTGGCAACTACCTATTACTGGCGGGTAAGAAGTATCAATGAATGTGGTATTTCTTCCTGGTCGGAAGAATGGTCGTTTGAGACAAGAGCTTGCCTTTTAGTAAGTGCAAATGATCTACCTATAGAAATTTCCGAAAATGGTACACCTACCATCGTTTCATCTCTGACTATTCCAGATAAAGGAATTATCAATGATCTTAATATAATTAACTTGGAAGGAACGCATACCTATATTTCAGACCTCAATTTTACGTTGATTGCTCCGGATGGTACAAGTTTAGCTTTCTGGTCTGATCCATGTATTCAACAAAATGATTTTGATATCAACTTCGATGACGAAGCGGCAAGTCCTATTCATCCCTGCCCTCCAACGGATGGCCAAACGTATCAACCTGATTTCCCATTGACTGCTTTTGATACCAAACAAATCAAAGGTACATGGCAATTATCCGTTTTTGACGACTACAATGCAGATGGGGGCTCTTTGGATGCCTGGAGTGTAGAATTATGTGTAGACAATTACTGCGACATCACTGTAGACAAAAGTCCTTTTACCGATAGCAATGGCACATTGAAGTCTGCCTTAGAATGTGCTGTTGATGGAGACACTATCACACTACAATCTATTATTGCAGGAAGTACGATTAATACAGGATCAATTTCTACCATTATTGATCAAAGCATTACCATCCTGGCCGACCCAAGTGATAATATTAAGATCTTATCAAATGGAGGTTCTCCTACATTTATCATCAGCACAGGAAAAACAGTTTCATTTATTGGATTCGATATTGAGAATCTGGATTCTGTAGATGGTGTGATTGAAAACAATGGAACATTAACGTTACAAAATATCAAAATAACCTCAGGCAATAGTCACCCGTCTATTGTAAATGAAAATGGAGGTAACCTCATCGTTGAAGGAAATTGTGTGTTGGAGGAGAATTGATGAATCATAATTCGCCACCAATTCAGATATTTTGGATATTGATTTTTATTCCCCGCCAGTAAATAATTTTGGGTGTAAGATATTCAACGGACAATCACTTAGGTTATTGAAGTGATTTAAAAACGGTAGCCACGATCGTAAATTTGACATCATTTTTGGTCAAAAATGATGTCAAATTTGAGATTGCGGAGCATTCCCAGCCCTAGGTTGCACCCATTGTCGTTTCAAGTCTTTAATGACGGGAGGAATAGGAATAAGATTTGAATACAGGCAAGGCGGAGTTTTGCGCCTTTAACGGACTTAGTATGCATTTCTCGATCACGGTATAGGATCAGAATATGCTATATTGCCACTTTGGAATAGGTTGATACGACACAAGTGCTAACTAAGAGCATATAGTACAACCCTTTCAGGCTTTGTAAATTTCCCCATTCTTTACTGCATGAATCATTTTCATGAAACTGTGATTCTTCCTTTGTTGCTTTCATTTGGCAACCTGTACCCGCCGTATGGGTGAGAGTATTTTATAACGTCTTTCCCTATTGTTGGATAATATTCTCAAAAAAATCCATCCAAGTGCAGCATTTTCAAAACTCATTCCCTTTTAGTGATCGAAGCATGCATTTAAAACTAATTAGGAATTAACTGAAAGAAAATATAAAATGAAATCTATAAAGATATTTGCATTATTCTTTGCACTACTATTAATTGGTCAATCTTGTAGAAAGGATAGTGATAATTATACAGAAATACTTCCGACCATTGAGCCCCAAATCAGAACTATTAGTTCCGTAATAGGAACCGTCAAAGATGAACAAGGACGTGCTGTTTCTGATGCCATAGTATGGTTTGAAAACAAATCAGTAGTAACTGACGAATTGGGTGTATTTCAATTCAAAGACGAAATGCTTTACTCCAGCGGCACATATATTCAAGTCAAAAAAGAAGGATATTTTCACGGATCAAGAAGGTTTTATCCTTCTAAAGGCAATACTTCCATGATTAACATTGAATTGATGCCATTAAACAAGGTAGCCGACTTTTCCAGTTCAGAGGCAAAAACTGTTACTTTCGAAAATGTAGAAATGGATTTCGAGGCAAATAGTATCGTGAAAGAAGACGGTTCTGCTTACTCTGGTACCGTAAACGTGGCGGCCAAATATCTAGATCCCACCTTGCTCAGTACCCTTAATCAGATGCCCGGTGATCTTACCGGAGTGGCAGGTGATCAAAGCCGTGTCGTATTGACCAGTATGGCCATGATCGCAGTGGAGTTACTCGACGATGCGGGCAACGAACTACAAGTGAAAAACGGAAAAACTGTTGATGTCAAAATTCCAGTCCCGGGGGAATTGCAAAATCGAGCTCCTGAATCAATCCCAATGTGGCATTTTGACGAAGAGATCGGAACATGGATCGAAGAAGGATCTGCCAATCTTGTCAATGGAATGTACGAAACTTCCCTGGCGCATTTCACTTTTTGGAATTGTGACATACCTAATGATTTTATTTTCTTGAAAGGAAGTGTCGTCAACAGGGGAGTTCCAATTCAGGGAGTCAGTGTAGTAGTAACACAGGTAGATGGTGGTACAAGTGCTTCAACCATAACCGACCCAAATGGATTTTTCTGTGGCTACGTACCCAATGGTGAAGATCTATTACTGGAAATCTTTAATGTTTGTGGTACCTTGATTTACTCTACCACAATTCCAGCTTCGGAAATAGATGTAACCTTGGATCCAATAAACCTTTATATCGAACTCAATTCAGCGACCATTTCCGGATCAGTTGCACTATGTGACGGCACACCTTCTCCACAGACATTTATCAGCGTAAGTCAGGGAGATTTGAATAATATTATTTCGGTCAACGATGACCTTATCTTCTCTGGCAATGTTTTTTATTGTGATGAAAATGAAGAATTGGCAGTTGGAGCAACGGATCCATTGAATGGCTTGGCGAGCAATACCATTACCTATTCGGTTGAAGGAGATTTAGATGTTGGTGAAATCTTCCTTTGCGAAGATCAGATTATACCAATTATAATGTATGAATACGGCGATATCTCATACAGTGCAATATTCTATGATAATGTCACCGATGACTCTACCTCTGTTTACTACGAAATCCAAACTATCGAGGAGGGTAAAGATTTATATACCGTTACGGTTTTGAATTGGAATACTAATATAGTCAACAATAATACGTTCTTGCACAAAGAGGGTCAACCAGGAAATCCAGCCATAATAGAATTGAATGAGGCAGGGTTCAGGGCAAACGGTACAGGAAGCACAAATATAGTGTCACAAGCGGGTACGGACTTCTTTGTATCTACCGGTACACTTCCATTCATAGAAGTGACGAACCAAACACTGTTTGATGAGTCCTATACTGAACTGTTTTACTATATAGCTTTCGAACTTGAATAACACCCATTGGGATCAATAAAAAATAATATAGCAACGGTCTTACGCTATCTTCAAAAGGGTGATCAAGACACTTTTAAAGAAGTGGTCTATCATTACTCCGGGATTCTTATGACCGTTGCTAAAATATACACACGCAATAAAGAAGATGCAGAAGATGTACTTCAGGATGCCTTTATTTCCATCTATCGAAATGCTCAAAACTTTACGGGTAGTGAGGAAAAAGCATTTATCGCATGGATGAAAAAAATAGTAACCAATGTCGCATTATCCAAGTATAGAAAAATGCATTATTCCAAAGAGACATACACGTTAGATACTATAAGTCCACAATTCGAAGAGCCTTTGGTATTAAAACAATATGAATATGAAGAATTGATGAATGCGATATACAACCTGCCACTCAAATATAAGAGGGTTGTAGGTCTCTTTGCTTTAAATGGATACTCCCATAAGGAAATCGCAGAAATGCTCGATATAAAGCCTAACACTTCGAGATCATTGTATTCCAGAGCTACTACCATGTTGTACAAGGCTTTGTCCCCTAAAAAAAAAATTGTATTAGATGAAGGATCTAAGAAAATATATACATGATGCCGCCAATGAGCACCATGAAACCGTCGATAACGATGCCCTATGGCAGGGCATCGAGCTAAAGATGAAGAAACCGAAAAAGAAAAGACGTATTTTACTCTTTTTATTTCTGAGTGGAATTATGTCATTAATCGTGATCTCCGCTTTAGGTTACTACATTTGGATTACTCCCAATCCTTCGCAGACTGTAGCCACAGAAACAATACCGATTCAAGATCTCGATGAAGTCGGTTTCCAAAATCTGGCTTCTCAAGACACCCGGATAAATAAGCCGGCTAATTCTTCAAATGTGTATCTGAATACAACGAAAGAAGAGATTTATCCAACGAATACTAACGCTCTAATACATATGAATACAAACACAAAAACGATCAACAATAGTGGCTCCACATCACCGGAGAAAGATAATGTCAAAAATGCATCTGAACACTTCTTCGACAACAATAAAGCCAGCAGTACTGCGACACACGAAACTGCACTCTTTCCTTTTAGTGGGAAAATCAGTGAACCGAAAAAAGTAGATGTCGTCAACCAAAATTGGTTGGAAATTCCAACCCTTGAGTCCTTGTTCGTGAAGGAGGTTAGGAGTAGTAAAAACAATGTATTTGATTTGCCCCGTGTTATAACTCCACCACAGTCTTATCCAGATCAGAATGTTTCTTTTCTACGTTCTCTCACCATCTACGGTCAATATGGCTTTGGAAACAAGACTATTTTCGGAGAAACTGGAAACGCAGCGGAAAGAAATAAAACAGAAAAGCTCTTAGAACAAGTGAGGATTGGATTGGAAGCCAACTTGATCCATGTTTCAGATTTTATCCTCTATGGGGGCGTATCCTTTGTATCGATCAATGACATCGTTGAAGTTGAAGAATCTTATTTTGAAGATCGGGAAATCACTTATCTTAAAACCATCATCCAAACTGACAATGGTGAACAATATGAATTCTCCACTGAAAACCTGCCTCACCTCATCACCAAAGAGGCAACCCGATTCAATAGTCATAGAATGCTATCAATTCCAGTTGGGTTTGGTTTTGGTAAGGAGTTTTCCGGTATATATCTTGGTTTGGGGTTCGGTCTAGATTTCAATTATTCCTTCTCAGATATACATACCATTATTTCTTTGGACAATCAACTGATTGACTATACTACAAAAGCTCAATGGCTCGATCCGTCTCTTCATACTACCATTTCTTTAGATTTTCCAGTTCATCAAAATTGGTTTATTCATTCAAAGGTGATGTATCGAAACACTTCGATTAAAAATGAAGTTCTGGGAGTTAATTTTGAAGAAAAATATAGTCTGTACGGAATCGATTTGGGTTTAAAACTCTGCTTTTAGGATTACAGTGAGTTTAAATTAACCTTGAGACATTAAGAGTTTTGCTATCTATGACGTTGACTTTAAACCACAAAGGACAACAAGGATTACACAAAGGATTCACAAAGACACTAATCCACTACTTTGTGAATCTTTGTGAAATCTTAGTGCTCGTTGTGGTTAAAAAGATAATCTCTTAAAGTATCATTAAATCACTTCACCGCCCAATTTGGACTGCGTGAAGCTTACGAATTCATCCAATTTTTAAAATCACTGGTTTTTTGTCGACTTACCACAAATTCCTGGTCTCTTGGGTTTGAGATGGAGAGTTTTACCCGATGATTAAAATACGGTTCGATCTTTCGAATAGCGTTTTTGGATACGGCTTGTCCTCTATTGATCTTAAAAAATTGGTAGGGATTCAATGTACTAAAAAATTGATCCAGTGTCTCATCGATGATGTACCTTTTATTGGCGGTCACACCAAATGTAATTCCGTCTTCTGAATACAAATAGTGAAGGTCCGCAACTTTAAGTTGTATAAATCCACTCCCATCTTTTACAAGAACTCCTTTTCGTTGTTGTGGATTCTGCATGCTATCCAACAATTGTTTTAGTATCGCCGGTTGAAGGGTAGGCTGTTTATTTGCTTTTAAGAATTGGTCAAGAGCAAGTTGCAAATCATCTTTTTGAATGGGTTTTAACAAATAGTCTACACTGTTGACTTTAAATGCCTGAATCGCATACTGATCAAACGCAGTGGTAAATATGATCGGTGCTTCTACTTCCACTTTCTGAAAGATTTCAAAACTTAACCCATCGGCTAATTGGATATCCATAAAAACCAATTGGGGACGTGGGTTTTTATGGAACCATAAAACAGCATCCTCTACAGAATCGATAATATCCAACAATTTATACTCAAAATCACAAGCGTTCAACATGCTTTGCAACTGATTTGCCGCTCTGGGTTCGTCTTCAATGATCAATATCCGCATAACTGAGTTTTTGGTTGGATGATTCTAATAATGGCAGTGATATTTTGAAGGTTACTCCGTCATTGGCAATTTTGGGAGACTGTGAAGAGATCAGATTGTATCGTCGTTCAATATTTTTTAATCCCAATTTCGTGGATGGAGTTTGTGAGGATTTACGTTGAATTTTATTTTCTACAACTAAAATATCCTCTTTCACTTTTACATCAATCAAAAGGGGTTTGGAGCGTGAAATGACGTTGTGTTTTATGGCATTTTCCAACAGCAACTGCAAGCTCATAGGTACGATCATTAAATGCATGGCATGATCCGGAATATCGTATTTCAATTGTAGATTATCACCAAAACGCTCTTTCTGAATGTGGATATACGATTTGACAAATTTCATTTCATTGCGTAAGGAAATCAGATCTGAATTTCCAGACTCTAGAATAAACCGATAGACATCGGCTATTTTATCCACAAACTCTTTGGCCTCTTCTTTGGTGTTCTCATCAATAATATCCCGCAACGTATTCAATGTATTAAAGAGAAAATGGGGTTGTGCCTGATTTCGTAAAGCGTCCAATTGGGCTTGTACCATCATTTGTTTTGCTTCCTCTTCCTCTCGGATTGCTTTTTTCAATTTGACAAAATGATAGATGGCTTCATAAATTGCTTGTACCATAACGCTGATGATTACTACGGGTAGAATTACTCTTATACGTCGAATGGGATGGTAACTAAAACCGAAAATCCAATGAAGAATTATATTGCCGATAAAATCAATTACAAAAACAGAAAGCACCAATAATAGTAAACCATAGGTAATCCTCTTCGTACTTTCTCTCAATTCAGGATACTTTACTCTCAACTGAATCACGATCGCTCGCATAAAAAGCCAATTGCAAATCGTAAAAAACAATGAAATAAACCAGGTGAAAAAAGCATCCCAGAAACTGTAGGTAAAAAACGAAGAATTAAAAAGATAGGTCGTCACCCAGCTCAAAACAAAAATACCTGCGACAACAAATGCAGTATCGTCAAAACCGAGCAGTCGTATTCGTCTTTCTCTATTTAGAAGTTTCATTTTATCTGAGAGTTAGCTCGTTTAGCTTTTTATATTTAATTCTATTTCAAAACATTTCTATTTTCAAAATAGGCAACTCTAAAAACAGCACAAAGTGCCCCAAGTGTTACAAGATTACAGATTGTATCCATAGTATTTTTGTAAATTCTTTGATTACAAATCTAATGGACCTTAGTAATTAGTCAACGTCACATATAGTAAAAATTTGAATGTCCTAAAGTAGAATTAATTCTATTGCTACGTTTTTTACTTGGTTATAAAATTCATGGTTTAACATTCGTATCCTATTCAAGTATCACAACTCAACTATTAATTATCAATTATACCTTGTCAATTATTAATTATAAACTCAATAAGGCCATTCCTTGCTTTGCCTGATAAAACGTCATTGCAATCCATCCTGCATATATCAAACCAAAGAGGGTTACGGCAATAATCTGATTTCGTTGCGATGTCTTCCACAGTTTTGTCAACCCAAAGGCGAATAACGGAATAATTTGAATACCATGTATGCCAAAGAAGTGCGCTACGCGTAAATCGCCAGCAATCGTACTCCAATTTAAAAAAGGCAGTCCCTCTCCTCCATCCGTCACACCGATGTTATGCGACATTTGTCCAATCATTTGACCTCCTACCCAACTGCCTGCAATGACTACAATCCATCCTATTACCATAGCCCATTGTACGGATTTTTCCGTCTTCATTTTCAATCGTAAGGTATCAAATACAAACAACACCATAATAAATACATTGACCCCAATCAAAATCCCCATAGCCGCGAATAGCATTCCATCAATTGGGCTACTCATATTATAATGGGATAGTACACCTCTTGCTCCTTGATATACAATAATTCCAAGTTCAACAATCAACGTCCAAGCTGTTAGGCCATTAATGATTTTCTTCTTCAGGCTAGAGTATGGATAATAGTTAACTAAGAATCCAACCGTTAAAATATAGATACCCGTTGAAATGGAAAACTTTAAAGGCTTCAACCAAACGTTTACCCCCATCAACATACGATCATCAATGGTAAGTCCCATCAGGCTGCCCAAGGCCAATAAAAAACACACCATGGCTATCCAAAACAGAATAGGACTTTCTCTTTTGATCATATTCATGGATTGGATAGCGTAGTCTACAACCTTCAGATAAATGGGCATTTTTTTAATCGATTTAATATTCGCTAATGACGTATCATTTTTTGAGGAAGTATTTTGATTGATAGAAATCGCGTTCATTTTAATAGTATTGAGAGATGCCATTAGTTCTTGTTTTTGAGTGATTTAATGATGGTGAAAAGGACAAATCCGACTGGACCAAACATAAAGGTTCCCAATAGACATGGGATAATGAGTACGTGATGTATGCCTAAGGATTTATTTTGCTTGAGAATCCACATTCCGATCAATAGATCAAAAGCCAGATAATGCACCCAACCAGCCAATACTGCATTTTCTTCGGTGAACAACGCCATGACTGAAGCAAGGCTTCCAAAATCCATCATTCCACCTATCATAATCGCATTGACAATGTAGATCATGTATACAACAGATAGTGCCAAGGGAACCACCTTATAGTCTATAAGAAATCGGGTTGCCTTCCATTTAGGAAGAAAGATCATAAGAATCCACATCAATAATGCGGCAGTGTTTGAAATCGAAAATACATCAGCTGGAGTCATCTTTATACGTTTTTTGATAACTCAAATATGGCTGATAATTAATGGAAAGAGAATCGATTTACTTTGAACCGTCGTTATTCAAGGTTGAACGATCAGCTAGTAAAAAAAACCTCGGTGCAGCTAAATTCCGCATTACTTTTGTACTAGCACAAATCTCTCTTTTGCAAAATGGAACCTGGTTTAAGAATGGATCTGCATTTAATTTTAACCCCTAAGTCCACCAAGGATGCATAAAGAACGCAAGGATAAAAAAGAAAAATAAATTCACTCAAAAAACTCCGTGCTCCCCCGTGTCTTCTCAAAAAAATCTCCGTGTAACAAAAATTCCTCGATCTCCCCTTTACTCCAACCCCTCTACAATAAACACCACCCTCCTATTCGCAGGATAATATTTCCCTTCTTCAGGTACCATCAATGGCCGAGTACCACCGTAGCCCTCATGTGTAATCCTCCGGCTATTGATCCCTTTACGAACGAGATAATCCGTTATGGTCTTCGCCCGATTTTTAGAAAGTACAAGGTTTAATTGAGCATCACCGATTACGTCGGTATGACCTTCCACTTTGACATTTAAATGCGGGTACTTATGCATAAATCGTACAAAGGCATCCAATTCTTTAAAGGAAGAGGCAAGAATTCGAGTTTTCCCTTTTTCGAATTGTATGTCTTTTGGGATGTACTTTTCAGCCACTTCCGCACTTACTTCAGGTGTTGAAGGCTCTGGTTTGATCACCTCTTTTACCGGTTGTGGGGATATAGACGTTTTCACCGGTTTAGGAGCAGGTTTATTCTCCTTTACTGGAGTGATAACTGGCTTTTTTTGAGGTGTTTTCTTTTTCTTCTTTTTCGGAGGCTTGGGTTTTACATCTTCTTTTTTAGCTAATACAGGTTCTTCAGGTCTTAAGAAATGTTCTGGAGCAATCACTGTAAATTCAATTCCATCTCCAAACATTCGTTCATACCAACTCAAATCTTCCTTGTGCATTTTCCAAAGCAGACGCACTTCTCCTTCTATCATGCCATTGAAGTATTCTACTTTCAAGTTGTATTCTTGATTTGCTGCAAGTTGGGTCGTTCCTTTAAAGCGTCCAAGATCATTTAATTCCCACTGGTCTATGATCAACTCATTATCGATCCACACACGAATGCCATCATCTACTTGTGCCGAAAAAGAGTATGTTCCTGTTTTGGCGGTAGTAAGTTTACCGGTCCATCGAATAGAACATACATGAGGGTCAATTCCAGGTACAGGAGGAGTATCGTACCAGGACTGATCTATCTTTGAAACATATTCTGATGTAACATATTGATTAAAATTAGTCCCATTGTAGTAATCTGCCTTAAGTCCTTGTTGAGCGTGACCAATTGCAAAGTAAAATATTACAAACAGTAGTGTGGATACAAGTCGTCGCATATGGAGGTGGATTTAGACCTACTTCTAAAATAACGGCATATGACCGCATTTGCTTCCTTTTTCTACAATTGCCCATATTCTTTCGATGATTCGACAAACGATGTCCATCTAAATTAAAGGTTATTGAAAAGAGTAGTTGTAAAACTGCAAAACAGATACGCTAAGTAAATCATCTAAATCCTTTGCGGTTATTACTTTCTATTTTTGGATCACAATCTTTTTTGCCGTGCTTAGATTTCCCGTTTGAATTTCAACTGTATATAGGCCATTCTCAAGAAAATCAATGTTCACTATTGATCTGGGTTCAATCACCTGATGTACGACTTGACCAATCGAATTGTACATAACGAGTCCATCTATTTTTAGCGATTCTGCATTTCTGATTTCCAGGTAATCACTTGCCGGATTAGGAAACAATTCAATATCGATATTTGCTTGTTCATCAACATTTGTGATGCAGGAGGAAGATGGAAAACTACAATCCGCTTCCAAAATCTCTGTCGTGCTGCTACAAAACGATGGCGTATTCTGAATATTTACAGATAAGTCTTCTGTATTTTCTATAAGATGTTGAATTCCACAACAATTGGTCAGAGAAGGATTGTCTAACAAATTTATCCTTGTGCCAGACACCATGGAAGCATTCTTGATTCCGTCAAGATTTTCCAGGTTTTGATTTTCTTCTATGCTAATATCGTCACCTATGAAAACGACATTTTCCAGCCCATCCAGATTTTGCATCGACACAGTCTCCCATACCCTCAAGTCTCTACCTATAAAGACTAGATTGTCAAAACCGCAAGCACTGGTCAACCCTTCTGTCCCATCGAATCCAAGATGCCCAAATATTGAATCAATATTGCTGAACGCCGAAATGTCCGTTAAGTTGGGACAATCCTCGATATATAAAAATTCAACGGACGTCAATGTAGAGAAGCCACTAATATCTGATATATCGCCACTCAATTCTAACTCAAATAAATGTGTACAATCCGGATTATCAGCCAAAAACGCATCTACATCTGCCTGACTTTTTAATTTATTTTCATCATCCTGATTGGGACACTGGGCGTTTAGATTAACCGTAAAAAATAAGCTTATCAATAATAGTACACTTGAAATGCTCTTTGAGATATTAATCTTCGTCATCATGATTTATTTATTTAATGATCTAAGAGCGTGTTATAAAATTTAAATTGGATGTAAAATCAAACTGATACTAATTCAAAACTATGTTTTGTGCTTCCTGCTTTACAAGTATTTATGAATCCCGCTGCCGTGAGCGGGACAGGCTCTGACGTCAGAACCATAAATCTTTGAAAAGCTGTTCGCAATATTTTATACCATGCTCTAATGGTTTTAATATTTAAAGTCTAATGTACAACTCTTACCAGATAGATAAAAAGGATCAAAGAAATTTTACATCATTCACTCCACTTCCTCCGCTGGCAATGATCCCATCGACATATTCTCATTTACAAAATTGCACCACTTGCAATGTTCATCTCCACACCCTTCAGTGAATTCGTGATTTTTAATTTTAGTATACGTATCTGTCAATTGATCCCCGACAATCTCCATCTCAAAAGGTTCTACCTCGAATTTTCGTTTGTTGAATTTACCATCTTTCATTTCGACAAAATCCATGACACCAGTGCGCATGGGTAGCCTTAAACGCTCATCCCCCGAAAGCAATAGTTTATAAAATACAATCTGTCTCCAGTAGTCCCCTCCAAGATCGTCTTCCCCTACAGGGCCCTTCAATTTGGCAGAATCGTATTTCCCTGTCTTGTAATCTATGACTTCCAGATGATCGTCAAAAATCGAAACACGATCTAGTTTTCCAGAAATCGGAACTCCCTGAAATTCAGTTTTTATGTCAAACTCCAATTCGTATTTTCTCGGTAGACTCCATTCATCCTTATATGTCATATAATAGTTTTCCAACAACATCTTCCCTCGGACTTCGCTCAATTCTCTCTCCTTTGGCGTAAAGTGAGAATGGTATTTTTTCATTCCCTTTTCGAAATATGTCAAGAGTCTTTCCACTCCAGGTATCTTTCTCTCCGGATCATCTTCCAATTCAATAAATAACATTTCCAACGCATAATGGATCGCATTTCCGAATCCATTCGCTGCCGTTCTGGCCATAGGTACTCTAAGTATGTTTTCAAAATAGAAAGTAATCGGACACCTCAGAAACTTATTCAAGCTAGTGGTACTAATTTTAAAGGACTGCAAAACATTATCGATCAGATCTTTTTCGATCAATTGTGCCTTGCCTTTTCTGTAGCGCATCAAAGAAGCTTTGTAGGTGAGCACTTCTTCATCTGGTATTTCTACTGTTTTTACCTCATCTTCCCCATCGGAAAACTCTGAAATAAATCGAGCCGGTTCCAACGCTTTTTCCTCATTATTGAAGTCGGAGTAGGAAATAGTAAGATAGTTTTTGGCCCGGGTCATGGCCACATAAAAAAGACGTCGATCATCTTCTATATCGCTTTTCTCACTTGCAGGCACCAATGATACTGGAAATTTGTAATTGTTGTTTCCGTATTTTTTCTCTACCCAGCTCCTGCTATCTGCACGGATAATATAGACATTGTCAAATTCCAGTCCTTTGGCCCCATGCGCCGTCAAAAAATTAATCCCATCTTCAGAAAATACAATACGATTCAAGGGCATTTCGATCTCATTCTCCTCCATCTTATCAATAAAATCCAAAATGGCAGGCATAGATATATTTTCAGTTTTGGTAGACTCATCTTTGATAAAATTAAACAAGGTATTGATCAGTTGAAGTTTCCATACCTTATCCTCATCTTCAAGAACGGTATCCATAACCCTACCTTTCGTCAGTATCTTTTCAAAGAGTATTTGAGCTGTAACATTTGGAATATCCTGAATCCAACTTTCCAAGGCATCACTAAAACGAATAATCGCTTCAACGTCCTCAATTCCTGCCTCTTTCAAGCTTTTTACATCGGAGATTACAAACCTCCATCGTTTATCATCGTCCTGGTCATTTTCTGATCTTCTAGAACAATACATACTGACCAATGCCACATCTCTCGATTTGATGCCGAAATAGTCAAAGTGCATAATCTCAAATAGCATCTTTTCTCCGGTATTGGGTTTTACCATTTCACTCGTGATGTATTTCAGAATCTTGACCAACTTTTTGGTTTCTTGTTGCTTGAGTACATCTACTCTTCTTTTGATATTTAATGGTACACCAATGAAGGTCAAATATTTCACAAGATCTTCTGCCTGACTGTGCTTCCGATAAATGATAGCCATCTTATTGTAAGGCGTTCCTTCTTTATTTCTTTTTAAAATATCCGAGATAATCCCAATTTCCTCCTGTGCCACATTCTTAAACCGCTTAATGATGGGTTTGGCACCTGTTCGGTCTTCTATTTTGCGACTTTCAATCAGTTCTTTTGTAAGATGAGGCCTCAGATTTACCAGTCGTTCTGCATTATTTTCAATTAACGTTTTCGAACTATCGAGAATGCTTTGATGCGATCGATAATTATTTTCCAACACGATCTCTACCGGATTATACTTATCTGCAAACTCAAGGATGTTGTTCATATTCGCTCCCTGAAATCGAAAAATGGATTGATCGTCATCGCCTACAATAAATATATTGGGTCGATCATCTACCGGATTATCTGCCAATAGAAATAACAGTTCGTTTTGAGAACCGTTTGTATCCTGATATTCATCCACCAGCAAAAACCGAAATCGTTCCTGATAGACTGCTAACAATTCATCATGTTCCTTGAATGCTTTAATCACCCAAAGAATCATATCATTATAATCGTACCGTTCCTTTTTTTGTAAAATAGCGTCGTACGTTTTCAATTCTTTTGCCGCTGCGACCAAGCCAGCAAACTTGTTGATCTCAATTTGAACTTTATCCTGATTGACCTCTCCTTTTTGATATATTTTTCCCGTTAATGAACCTGTCTGTTTCCTTTTGCAAACATACTTTGGATTCAGGAATTCACCGTTTTCATCCACCGCATTATAATAATGCTCCAAAGCCAAAACGTGAGACTCTATTTCCTCTGCAGTCCACCCCTCCCTTTTCATGGTATTAAAGAGGTTTTTCAACCGCCTGGCTTCATAATACAAATTCCCATAAAATCGCTTCAATGGATGGTCATTTGAGAACCCATCAATAATCTCCCGATAGACGTCCACCAATTCTAAATCCGAGATCAACTGCAGATTTCTCAATCCGCCGAAATATTGAATATTCTCCTGAATCACATAATTGCAAAAAGCATGAAACGTAAATATATTAGCGTTATATGCTTCAGGTCCAATAAACGATTTTAGCCGCTCCCTCATCGCCATACTTCCCGCATCCGTAAAGGTCAAACTCAATATATTACTAATACTGGCATCTGTGAGTTGTAGTATTGTTCCGATTCTAACCGCAAGCAATTGTGTTTTCCCTGTGCCTGGTCCTGCAACCGTCATCACTGGTCCATAGATCTGGTCCACTGCCTCTCTTTGGTTGGGATTAAGCATTTCCTTGGCTTCCAGGAAGGTCTTGTTGTATTTCTCTCTTACTTGTCTTTTGGACTGATTCATAAGTTAATAACCCGTTAATTTTTCTCAGCATTTTAAACCTGAGAACAGCTTCGTCGTCAAAGAAGCGAAAATACATTATTCGATTGCAAAATAGGACGACATGAAGAAGATAACATTATTACTTACCGCATTTGTTCTGATCATTGCCATACAATCCCACGCACAAGAAGGATTGCCCACCAAAAGAAGTACAGGTGTGCTGGAATATGACGATAGCGTAAGAGCACTCAATAGAACCAGGAAGGGAAATCGCCATAGAGCACTCCGCAGGGCTAATGTGCAACGAAAAGCAACCCATAGGCAACTTCGATCCATGCGCAGAGTAGCAAGAGCGGATGGCACTATAAGCCGCAGGGAGAGGTCCATAATCCGACAAGAACGTAGACAGCTAAAACGAAGAAATAAGCGAGCATTAAAGCGAAGAGCGATACAACGAAATCAAAGAAGAAACGGCATACCAAGAAATAGATAGAAGATTATTCTTCAAAAGATGAAAGTCAGCAAGCTTAGGGCTGCTTGAATCCAGGATTCAGGCGGCCCTTTTTCAAGACCTGGTGTATGGTATACGGTTTAAGGTTTATGGTTACGTTTTGCCTTATACCATAAACCCCATACCATACACCTCAATTAAAACATATATCCTGCAGCAAATCCAAGTTCACTGGAACATCCATCGCAGAAAAATATGGTATAAAATGCTTCGATGTATAAGTTAGAGAATCTTGCCCCTGCTCCTGCATTTATACCAATATCTGAATTTGAATTTCCATTGGCGCTCGTTCTAAATAATGTGGGTCCTCCAAAGACGTAGATTGGGTTTTCATCACCAATTCTGCCAATATTGAAAGCGAGGTCGGCATCAAATTTTAATACGGTAAAATTATCTACAAAAAAGTAGCTCGCTTTTGGTATTAAATTAAAGCTTTCCAAAGGAATATCAGCTCTAACCTGTACTCCTAAATCATTGATGTAGGTTGCTCCAACACCCAAATTGATTTGACTCATTCCCACAGATGAAATACCAAATGTGAGCATAAAAAATAGAAATAGTTTTTTCATAATTTTTTAAGTTAAAAAGTGGTTTCTTTGATTAATAATTACATTAAATATAGAAATAAAACATATATAAACTAATAGTATTCAATGTTTAAATATAAATGGCTGCTGCTGGATGCCGACAATACTTTTCTGGACTTTACCTCTGCAAGTAAAAAATCTCTCTTTGCTACGTGCGCCGATTATAACCTGAATTGTGATGAAGAGATCTACACTACGTATAAGGTAGAAAACGCTAAAGTGTGGGAGTCTTTTGAGAATAAAGAGATCACAGCATTAGAATTACGTTCTTTAAGATTTCAAAAGTTTTTTGATGCTGTACAAATAGATGGTGTCAATCCATTTGAGTTCAATGCCCGGTATCTGGAAAACCTGGTAGATGTGAGCGAAGCCTTCGAGGGAGCGATTGATTTTTTGGAGGACCTGAAAAATGAATATACTTTAAGTGTAATTACCAATGGTCTCAAAGAGGTGCAACGGCCAAGATTACGAAAACTGGAAATGGAGCACCTTTTTGAAAGCATCATTGTCTCTGATGAAATTGGTGTTGCCAAACCCGATGTCAGATTTTTTGAACATAGTTATACTACCATTGCCAATCCTCCACCAAAATCTGAGGTTCTCGTAATTGGCGACAATCTCAAATCTGATATTCTGGGTGGAATAAACTTCGGAGTGGACACCTGTTGGCTGAGCCATAATAGACCGAATAATTCACCAATTCAGCCTACCTTCACCTTGAATTCGCTTCAAGACCTTAAGGATATTCTCTAACCGTCAGTTTGGTATTAATCATCACCCATTCCCTACTTCCTTCCACTTCTTCAAAATCTCTTTTTCACGGAAGTAAACCGATTTCTCGTTTTGCTCAAATTTCATTTTTCGATCGGATTCCAAGCCATTCCACCAATTCAAAATATCTGTCATGGATGTCTTTACATCTCTAAATGTGAGCCCGGAAGAAATCGCTTTTTCGTTGTTCACTCGGGCAGAACCGTAATTGTACTTGTCCGGCATAATCCAGGGAACGATGTAATAAACGTCATTCTGTTTTAAAAACTCATAGTCGTCAACCTGTATAAACGTTGATTCTACATCAAAAGCATTTTTAGCATGATTGACAAATTCGCTTATGGATTCGGCATTTTGTGGCCCGACAGCATTGTATGTACCCGCCATCTTCGCTTCACCCAAACGAATCATCCATTCGGCTACATCTCTTACATCCACGTATTGTACGGGATCATCAGCTTTACCTGGAACCAATACTTCTCCTCCTCTTGACAATCGAAGTGGCCAGTGAATAAACCGATCGGTACGATCCGCTGGACCCATCATATACGTGGGCCGCACGATAATGGATCTATTTTTACCAAATGCCTTGATGGTTTCAATTTCTGAATTGCTCTTCATCACTCCATAATCGTATTCCATTTTGAGCATCTCATCTTCTAGCGGATCAGGAGTTTCCAAAACCAATTTCTGACCTTCTCGAATATCGCCTTCAAAATAGGGGAAATAAACTCCCGTAGACGAGGTATATAAATACAGCTCTGCTCTATCCTTTAATAACTCGGCAGATTTTTTTGTCCATTCGACTTTTCTTCCTGAATTGTCGATAACCATATCCCATTTACCTTCTTCCAGAGACTTCAGGTTGTTTTCTCGGTCTCCGACCAATTGTTCGACCTCATTAAACAACTCCTGATAAATGGTAGGCTTGGTTTTTCCTCTGGTAAAAGTGGAAACCGAATGACCCCTTGACAAAGCATACGCAATCTGATGAGGACCCAAAAAGCTTGTACCTCCCAGAATCAATATTTTCATCTTGCGATTGGTTTCTGCCGTTTCATTATTGGACTTGGCTTCTTTTTGACCACATGATATCATATTTGTGCCTAGAAATGGTACAGTCATACCGTACATCAATCCCCTTTGAATGGCTTGTCTTCGAGTAGGATGTCTTTTCATTTTCAATAGTTGTTCTACAATCCAAAAATACGGATTTCTTACTAACGAAAATTTTATAGTCAGAGAAGAGCGGAGCCCATGATGCAAACATCACCAATTTCGACCTGTGCAGTGAAATCTGAATCTTCTTGACATAAAAAATATTTTGATAGAGCATCATACCAATACATGATCGCATTTGCTATGAGGGCCTTTAGGATAACCTCCATGTTCTTACTTCACAATCAATTAACCCTACCACACAATTACTTTGTATCTTAGATGTTCTTTTAACCAATCCCACACGTTTAATGAAAATCTGTGCTTCTCTTTTTGTGCTATTCTTCCTTATCGGATGCAATCCAAAACCTGAATTGGAAAAAAGTCCGGCTCTTCGTGGTGACTATTTTTCTCAAGAGGCAGATACTACCGCACAACTTTTTGCGGAAGGAATCGTCTCCAAGGAATACCAGGAACTGAACTCTGTATTCTCTCCTGATGGAAAGGAATTCTACTATACGGTTGCCGATCCTGGGCGTAATTTTTACGTCATCATGATGTACTCAAAAGATGAGAATGGAGATTGGCAAGGCCCTGAAGTGGCTCCTTTTTCAGGTAAATATCCGGATGCCGATCCTTACATCACTTCAGACAATAAACAACTCTACTTTATCTCTAAACGACCTGTCAATGAACAGGCAAAGGAGATTAAGGATTTTGACATCTGGAAGGTTGATCGTACAGATACCGGATGGGGAGATGCAATACGTTTGGATACAATAATCAATACCTCAAAAAACGAATTTTATGTTTCGGCTACAGATGACGGATCTATTTTCTACTCTTCCAACTATGAAGGCGGATTGGGCTATGGAGACATATATGAGGCGCGTCCTGAAAATGGCACCTATGCAATTCAAAATCTGGGAGAAGCGATCAATTCATCCTTTGGGGAAGGCGATCCTTATGTAAGTCCAGATGGAAATATGATAATCTTTATGTCGTGGGGCAGAGAAGACGATATGGGTCGTGGAGATTTGTACATCAGCTACAAAAAAGATGGTGTCTGGCAGAAAGCTCAAAACCTTGGACCAAAAATAAACTCTCCAAGTTTTGAATATTGCCCAATGATGAGTCCGGATGGTAAATATTTTTTTTGGACCAGCTACCGATCAAGCCCTATGGCCAATCCGGAAGGATATGACTACGAATCATATATCAAAAGATTGGAAAATCCAGATAATGGATTGGGTAATGTATATTGGATAAAGGCGGAGGTTTTGGAAGCTTTTAAGCCATCTTAAATAGAATATAGTCTGTATTTGACAAGACCTTTTCTATTTAACCGAACTAAACTTTATCACAAGTAAAAGACAAAAAGAAAACAGCCCTATTCCAAGATAAAGCATCTCATTTTTGGAAGTATTAATTGCACTTATATCTCCATAGATCACCCATGCCGACCAATATGCCGGAGAGCGATATAGCGGACTGCTCAAGTCATCATTGGTCATAAACTCTAATTTGGTCGCACGCAAAGCTTCATCCTTTTGCATTCCCCTCTTGAGTTTCGAATAAAAATCTACCATAAATAGCTTGCTTATTTCATCCGGTACTGCCCAAAAGCTACCGATTACGGAACCAGCACCTGCTTGTATGAATGATCGGGCAATACTCGACAATCCTTCTCCTTCATTGTCCTTTCCATAAAATGTATTACAAGCACTCAGCGTAAATAGTTGTCCATCAAACATCAAACGATCAATATCTTTGACCTGCAATAAATTGTCCGTAGTACTGTCCCTTTTTGTGAAAATTATGGCAGAATTATCAGGGTATTGAAAGTCTACGTACGAATGTGCCGAGAGGTGAATGATGTCAAAATTATTTGCATGGGAGAGAAAACTCTTCTTTGTCGCCTTTTGATTGGTAAATGATGTCCCATTAAATAATTCTGCCACCTCCTGTGCTTCGTCATCCGCAAAATACAAATGTCCCAATTCTGCAGATCGAAACTTATCTATAATTTGATTTGAAATGCTATCGTTAGCGCTTTTTTGAATAAAACTCAGGGTAAATTCATCGTACTCCAAACCATACGATAGCATCTTATCCAATTCCTTTGAGATTTGAGTATCTGTAAATGCCTTACAGATGTAGTGGTACGAAACCGCAAATTCATCAATCAGATAATGGGTACGATCTTCCCAGGATGATTTTTGTTCCATCACCAAAGATTCGAATGGGATTTGAGTCAGCGTACCTGTTGGAACAATAATTAATTTTTGAATCGCTTTTGGCAGATCTTCAATCGGCTTTAGAATCAGGTTTTTTGACAATTGAAAAGAAACATTCAGAAAGTTCATTTCTATAGAATCCATATCTCTTTTTCGATACTCAAAATCCGCAAGAATACTTCTCAATTCTTTTATTTGAACTTGAATCTTATTTAAATCAGAACGTACAAAATGCGATATTTTATCTCTTGTAATTACAAAGGTGTACAGCTTGGTTTTTCCTTCAAAATACTTAATGATCGCCTGATGCTTTTCTAACCCTTGTTGCAGCTTTTCGCTAGTGGAAACATTAAAGTCATTTTTGTTCTTTTTAAATTCAGGATATCGCTCCTCAATTCTTTTTTGAATAGAATCCAGTTTGTGCTCTTCTAGCTGAAACAGCTCAAACTTTTCTCTGGAATTCAATGTGCCAAGTTGTAGTCCTTTTTCAAGAACTTTACGCTTCTGCTCCAAAAATTGTCGTTTCAAAGAGTCATTCACCTGATACCGGTCCAATTGTAATCTTTGATTAATTTGCTGCCTCAACACAAAACCATTATGTCTTTGTGCGATTTGAAATGCCTTATCCAAAAAGACAGGATCTTTATTCTCTTCATACCATTCCAGATAAATATCAACGGCATTTTCGTATAGCTCTTTTGATACTTTGTTGGATGTAATGGAGCTTTCAATATCTTCAAAAAAGCTTCTTTTGAAATCAAATGCTTCCAAAGCCAAATCGATACATAAAGCAATGCCTTCTCGGGTTTTGGAGTTTAAACTACCCTTGGATCTGGCATTTTCATTTATGGCAAACCCTAATAAAATATCCCCCAACCATATTTCATGAAACAGAAAGCGTTTGTTTCTAAGTTCGCTAATGTTTGATCTGGAAATTTGATTGTTTGTGAAGTTTTCTAATGACAAGTCATAGTAGAATTGGGCTTTATTCCAGTTCTTCCTTTTTGCGTTTACATCAGCAAGTTTAAAATAGTACTTTCCTTTTTCTCGAATATCTGCTGATTTTTCAATCTCTTTTTCATGTTGTAATAGGTAGTCCAGAGCCTCTTCAAACTTCCCTTCCTTGCACAAAATATCAGAAAGCAATTCGTTATATTCCCTCTCAGAAATCCAATTGTTGACGTTTAACTTTTTGGATTCTGTGAGATAAATTCTAGCAGAATCGATCTCATTCAAAATACATTTTATTTTTCCCAGTTGGAAATAAACGTCGTACGCATATTCGGGGAACAAGTTGAGAAATTGTTGAAAAAGGGCTTGACTTGCTGCAAAGTCTGTTTGGAAATACAAATTAAGTGCAAGGTTATAAATGGTATTGCTGTACTCAATTGTGTCCTTTTGTTGAAGGCTGAGGTCCATACTCGCCCGCACATATTTCTCCGCTCTTGAATAATCTCCTAATTGTGTGTAGGTTATTCCCAAGTCATTGTATACCCCTTGAAGCAGACTCAAATTATTTTGATTTTTGAGCGGATCAATAATGCTCTGATATTGTCTTAATCCCTGTAACGTGTTTCCTAACTCCCCTTCCATGGAAGCCAAAAAGAATGTAGATTTGGTTTTAGCCTCTTCCATTTCCATCGGAAAAAGCAAGTGATTTCTTTTTAAAATTGGAAGCACTTTTTGCGGTATGCTACCAAAATATCCTATTCTGAATAATATATTCTGACATTGCAGCAGGCCTTTCCAATTTTCACGTAGTGCAATACTGCCCGAAAGGAGATCCACTTGCTGGAGTGCTTTATGATATTCCTCTTTATTGAGTAGTGACTTGACCTCCACCAGCTGAATAGAATCTGATTGTAGTGATTCCTGCCCATGAAGAAATAAGCAATGAAGTACAAAAAGAGCAATACAAATCAGTTTTTGCATTGCTCTCAGCACCATAATAAAAATAGATGTATGCATCAATTGCTTACTTATATCTTAAACACTTTTTTTGTAATATTAATCATTTCATTTTTAATCTGTACAAAATACATCCCACTTGTTAGGTCAACTGTCGAGACGGCATTATTTTCTCTAGAAACATCTGATTTGGAGACAACCAATTCTCCATTACTATTATACACGTTGACGATAACGTTGTGATCGTTTAACCCATTGATAGACATAACATGTTGAACCGGATTTGGACTTATTGAAATATCAGGTGCTTGAAATTCCTCTGCTGTTGAAGTAGGTTTTAGGGCTTCACATTCAGTTGCTGATTCCATGCAATCACCGGAGACTAATACATCCGATACGTCGGTCATTATTATCGGTTGCGTATCGAATACTATGCCCACCTGATTATAAATGTTGCCAATAGGCGAATTGCCATGCGTACAAATCCTAAATTGAACCCAACTCTCTGTCTCATCGTACGTGTATGTTTTCGGACCCGTTTGTCCCGTGCCAGGTAAATTAATATTCGAGAAATTTATTCGCAATAAATTTCCAGTAACACTGTAGCTATAGGGGTACTCCGAATCTATGAACTTCAAGGTTTTCAGATCCAGATAGGATTCATCAATGTAGTCCGTCAAATAGACATTATTCGCTGGTGCAGTCCCTTCATTTTGAAACTTAACTGTATAGATCAGTGTCTGTGGATCAGAAGTAAGCGGGTCGATACACCCTTTGTTTACCAATTTAACGTTGGGGTCATGTGGATATCCACTGCTCATAATTGATGCATGAGAAATTTTTCCGCCAGGTCCGGAACAACTTGATGTTTTACTGGAACCGACGAACAATCGTGTACTTTCTTCCACACGTGCATGCATCGGAATATATATCACTCTTTGTTCATCAGGCATTAAATTGCTAAAACTCCAGCTTAATTTTTGATTGTATGGTCCCAGGGTGTTGACGACAGAATGTGTTCGGCCAGAGACCCAACCATATTCCAAAATACCCGTTGAGTCCAATGATAATTGGAAATCGTTATAGTAAAACTCTACACAGCCTGACTCAATGCTTGTTGTCCTATTTTCAAAAATCAACATAAAATAATTTTCAATTCCAGGACTTGGAGACCAGCTGGTTGCAACCTTGTTATCCGAATCAAATGGCATGGAAATCTTATTGTTTGTTGACGTTCCGTTTCCTGTAGGTCCTGTATTTACGGTTCGTAATGTAGGGATGTGTTTTTTGTAGGGTCGATTAAAATACGTTTTGGTCGTATATCCCCCAAGATTAGCTGGGAATTGATGGTCAAAATTTGACAGTGTACCAAAATAGCCATCACCAAATAGCGTAAACCTGGCATCTTGTGATCCAGCAATGGTTGTGTAATCCACAAACCCTGAAGAACTAATGGGTACTTGCCCTGGAGGAACGATACTTAGTGATGGATTGTACGGAGGAAAATAATTTAAGTACCCCGAAATTGAAAAAAAAATCAATAGGAAAAAATACTTGATGGTATTCATAACGCAAGTTTTTTAATTGTTTAATAAGGTCTTTCCACCCCTATAATCCAAAAACAAAAAAACGTGACAGTTTTTAGCAAGAAATTTTATTCTTCACTTTAAACCATACTTGTTCTTTTGAAAACGGAATAGTAGCTTTTTGCTGCCAAAGGGTTGAGGTCGAATTAAAGGGTGCAACACATGCTACACCCTAGCGGAAAGACTAACCTACGTTAGTAATATGATATCGAGGATCTTTCCAAATCCCATTCTGTTATTCAATCGACTAGTAATTCGTTATCAATCTTTACACTAATACGTCATATTATTTCTACTTCATTTTATAATCTGAAAATTGATACTCATTGAAGCGATTTAAAAACAAAGGTTCAAAAGATTTATAACTGCCTGAAACACAGATTAAAGTTTCCTGTCTATATACAGGACAGGCATTTTTCGGGCTTATATTGTTACACCTATGCAGAAGCTTCAGTGAAAGCATAAGCAAAGGTTCAAAAAAGCTGAAGTAATGTGTTTCAAGCAGTTGTAAAGGATTAACTATTTGTTTCTAATTCTACTTTAAGACATTGCTGTTTAACTACAACGAAGGCTAAGGATAACACAAAGTTCGCAACATAAACAGGATCGCATTCCCGCCTACTTGTGAATCTTAGCGAATTCTTTGCGTTTGTTGAAGTTAATTCTCAACATCATGTAATGTTAACTACTATAATGTCTTAAAGTAGAATTAAATCACTTCACGTATTAATAAAAGACACGTTTTGTATAACGTGACCAATTTTTATCTAAAAAGTTAGAACTTAACCAAGACCGGGAAGCTTACATTACGCGAGAAAACCAATTATATTAGTGTCTGACTATTAATTTTGCGTCACGTTTTTAGATTTCGTGCTTTTAGTATTGACGTCAATTAAAACATAGGTTAAATTGATTTGTAACGGTTTGAAATACAGGACGAAACTTTTTTGGTCGTTAATAGCCTAAGCCACGGGCTAAGAAAAAGCTGAAGTAATGTATCTCAATGACTTGCGAAAGATCGAACCATATGTTATTAAACGACATCATTAGATATTTATATGAAACCCGTGCCATGTGAAGGTTTTTAACACCAGCATAGAACATGAATTTATTAAAGAACCCAATAGTAAAAAGCATACCGCTTAAGCATAAAAATTTTGGGTTGAGCAAATCTGAGTTTGAACAAATGGTCGCCATGTTAAAAAATGGGAAGGAGCAACTATTTGAACAAATTTTCCTAGCACATTTTGAGAGCTGTCAACATTACTTAATTTCCAACCATAAGGCTTCATTCGAACTGGCCTACGACATCACCATGGATACACTCATACAATTTCGTCAGCGCATTTTGACGGATAAAGTTTCTTATGGCAATCTGAGATACCTCTTTACCGTAATGGCAAGCCAAAACCTGATTAAACACCATAAAAAGAACCAAAAAGAACGATTAGAATCCTTTATTATAGGAGATTCTCAAACCAAGCCGGAAATTGTTTATGAAGCGCTTTCTAATGCATGGAATGAACTGGAGCCTGAATCCAAAAAAGTCCTGGAAGAATTCTATTATAATAAAACACCATTAATAAAAATAGCGAACAAGTTGGGTATTTCTGACTCAACTATGCGTAAGAAGAAACAACGTTGTTTAGAAAAATTACGTAATTTATTTATGCACAAATACAGCCTAACCAATGAAAAATAACACCGATCTGGATGATGAAAAATTAGAAGAATTTACAAATGCCGCTGTTCAATACAATGTCGAAAAGCAACTACGAGAAAAATATTCTACAATCCTTGAAAAACGTAAAACACACACTTCTTCCAAAAGCCATATCATCAAACTAAAAACTTTGCTAAATGTTGCGGCGATTGTCGTCTCGGTTTTGGGAAGTATTTTCTTAATACAATATGCGCTCAGTCCTGTCAATCCAAAATCTATGGCCGAGAGGTATCTTGAACAAACCAAAGTACTAGGCAACCCTGACATAACCCGAAAAGGAGCAACCACAGCTGTAGAGTTACAAATAAATGCCAATGAAGCTTTTGTCAAAGAACAATACAGTTTAGCAGCACAGTATTATGAAAAATATAGGTCCGACAATGCATTTTCAGCGTTGGATCAATTTTATTTGGGAGTCTCTTATTTGAAAACCGGTGAACTTGAAAAAGCCATTTCACTATTTATTGAAATCAATTCAAATGATAACGAACAAATTGAAGAAGTTGATTGGTTTCTAAGTCTAACTTACATTTTGTCCAATCAAAACGAAAGCGCAAAACCCATACTTGAAAAAATTATCACCAAAAATTCATACAAAGTCGAAAAAGCAAAAGATCTCTTAAATGCTCTGCAAAAGTCGTGATTTACTACCGGTATAAAAGACTAGGTGCCTCTCCACAAAGTAAACTATTCCATTTACCTTCTTTTATTTTTATCCCGATTTCAACTCCAGTAAAGCAACATTTTCGATGTGATGGGTATGCGGAAACATATCCACAGGCTGCATCGCTTTTGTGACATACTTTTCACTCAACAAGTCCAAATCTCTGGCCTGAGTAGCTGGATTACAACTGACATAAACAATTCTTGGAGCTTCCAAACTGAGTAATGTCTTTACCACGTCTTTATGCATACCAACCCTTGGGGGATCTGTAATGACAAGATCTGGTTTTCCGTGTTGATTACTGAATTCTGGCGTCAAAATATCCTTTACATCACCTGCATAAAAGGTCGTATTGTCGATGCCGTTAAATCTTGCGTTTTCTCTGGCGTCAATTATAGCGGGTTCCACTTCCTCTATACCTGTCACATGTTTTACCGAATGACTCACGTACAAAGCTATACTTCCCAAACCGGTATACAAATCATAAATATTTTCATCGCCTTTAAAATCTGCAAACTCCACTACGGCATCGAAGAGGACTTTAGCTTGCTTTGTATTGGTTTGGAAGAATGATTTTGGCCCGATTTTATACTTTACATCTCTCAACTGTTCGATTACAAAAGGTTCTCCATGGTACAATATGATATCCTGATCCAGAATCGTATCGTTGTGTTTTTTGTTGATCACATAATGCAGTGAAGTAATCTGCGGAAACTTGGATTTCAGCTCATTCATCAACAAATTAACGGCCTCGTCTTCATGTGCAAAAGACATGATAAGCATCCAGTGCCCGAGAGACGTATTCCTCAAAATCATATTACGCATTAGCCCCGTATGTGCTCGAGCATCGTAATATTCCAATTGATGGTGTTGGGTGTATGCTCTTACAAAGTTTCTGATTTCATTGCTCAAATCTTTTTGCAAGTGGCACTTTTTTACATCCACTACTTTATCAAATGCTCCCGGCGCATGAAATCCCAATGCGGGGGATCGATTAATCTTTCCATCAGATTTAACCTCTTCTTCGGTCAACCATCGCTTGTTGGAAAATGAATATTCAAGTTTATTCCTATAGTGAAAGATCGGTTCAGCTCCTTTTATGGGTCTGATTACAGAAGGATCAACCTTGGCAATGCGGGTCATGGCATTGAGGACTGTATTGGATTTAAATCGAAGTTGCGCCTCATAATCAAGGTGCTGCCACTTGCACCCACCGCAAACTCCAAAATGATCACATCTTGGAAGAACACGCAGTTCAGATTTCTTCTTGTATTCTTTGACAACTCCCTGAAAAAATGACTTCTTCTTTTTCAGCACCAAAATATCTACCACATCACCAGGTACCGCTTTATCCACAAAATAAACTTTTCCTTCAGCATCCTTGGCTACCGATTTTCCACGATCCGCAACATCTACTACGGGTACATCATAGACCATTTTCTTTTTTCTTCCCATCTTCTGGAATTACAATTTTTGGCAAAGGTAAAAATGAAGATCAAATTGGTAGCCAATGTGTCGAAACCAATTTGCTAAGATCAATAGTTAGGAAGCTCTTTATCCCTCCTCAAATCCGGTATTTCTTTTCTTAGAGTCTTGGCGAGTATCAAAGAAATTCAAAAGAATGAGTGTATTTTTATTGGCTCTATAAAACAATCAATTATGTTTAGAGATTAAAATTCCCCTAATATTCTTTTCTTTATTTTCAACTGTTCCCAAATCTGAAAATTCTCCTAAACTATCGATAATTATAAAAGCTCTTTTTATGAATTCTTTAGCCGTATGTTCACCATATTCATTTTTAATATAAACAACGATTTTTT
>JBCCVV010000035.1:0-38539 GCA_039194925.1 Bacteroidota bacterium | reverse complement strand
GGTGGGGTGGAGCGGTGGGGTGGAGCGGTGGGGTGGAGCGGTGGCACTCTTTTTCATGCTTTGGAGTGTCCCTTTATTTATTCTTATTAATTAATCTGAAGAAATTAAAACAATTACCCCAATTAAACGACTAACCATTGCAGAAACTCCGAAGCCTTCATTTTACCCACTATTACTTCCTCAGAGAGTTTTACTTTTAAGTTTAACCGCAATTTTCGACTGGTGGTGTGAACAGCCTCTATAACCGCTTTTTTATGAACCAAATACTTTCGATTCACACGAAAAAAACGACCCCCAAACCTCTCATGAATCGATTCTAATGTTCCTGACAACATATGTTTACTTCCGTCAAATGTCATGGCAAATACGATGCGATCTTCTATATAGACTACTGCAAAACCATCAATGCGCATAGGTATGCTCCTTCTCCCTTTTTCAACTAAAATCCTTTTCGCCCCTTTCTCCTTTCCAAGATTCATATCTTCTAGCAATCCAGCAAAGTTCTGGTAAAAAGAGGATTGATTTTGGTGTGATGTTCGGTATTTGTTTAACGCCAGAACTACCATTTCCGTATCAAACGGCTTAAGGATATAGTCAATCCCATTTGCCCCAAAAGCTTCTACCGCATAATCATTGTAAGCCGTACAAAATATCACCGGTTGCTGTATGGGGAAAGCTTCAAAAACCTCAAAACTTAGCCCATCTCCAAGTTTTATATCACTAAAAATCAGATCAAATTCCTGAGGTTCGGCAAAATATTCAAACGCTTCGGCAACGGATTGTAACTGTGCTGTAACCTCAATCGAGTTATTTATTTTTAATAGAATGCTCTTTAAATCATTGGACGTCAACAATTCATCTTCAATTATTACAATTTTAATTGCTTCTTTCATACTCCAAATTAAGAAGGGGAATAGTTACTTTAAACAAATATTCTTTTTTCTCCACCTCTATTGTTTTATCTCCTAACACCTTATACCGCTTTTGCAGATTACTCAGACCGGTCGATGTAGAATTCGACTCTATAAATTGGGGGATCAAATTATTAGAAACAATCACGTGATTATCTTGCCCCTGAATACATATTTCCAAAGGATTGCGCACTGTAAAAGCATTGTGTTTTATGGCATTCTCTACCAAGATTTGAAGTGCAAAAACGGGCAGTTTTTTATCCAATTGATTGGATTCTATCTTGGTTGTACATCTCAAACCATCCCCAAATCGCAATTTTTGCAAATCAAGGTAGTCATTGATAAACGTGAGCTCTTTCCTTAGGGTAATAAACTGATCTCCGTTTGCTTCTATCGAAAATCTTAAAAACTCACCCAACTTCACAATATAAGTCTCTGCCTTATCTGGATTTACTTTAATAAATGATTTAAGGGTGGAGAGGGCATTAAACAAAAAATGAGGCTGAAGCTGCTGGGTAAGAATTTGCTTTTCGGTCTCGAGATGTTTGATTCTGGATTGACTGAGTCGATATTCGGCAGCATCTTTTTTTGACTTTAAATCTACCAGATACATCAGAATCAAAATGAGCGTATTAATTGTAAAACCTGGATAAAACGGAAAAGGGATTCTATTTTCCGGTCTATCTATGAATTCAAACGTTATAATAGCCGCGATAAAGATAAACGACAGAGCAAATACGTAACTCAATACATATCTCCAGATATGATGATATCCCTTAAAATAATGAAATACAAGGATATTAATCGTCCAGATAATCAACAACACCATAAATAACGACAGAAGAATAACAACCATTTTGGATAGCGATGGTTGCACAAGTAAAGCCACCGGTATAAATCCATAAATTGCCATAATCCCTGACGAAATCAAAGCAATTTTGGCCAATGGCGAATGCACTAATCTGTTCATGGCATTAAGATACTTTTTCCTTCTGTATTCCAAACAAAAACAAAAGTCCGCCGATCACAAAAACCAACGGACTAATACTATGAAAAACCATTATAGCTTAGAAATAGAATACAGCATGATTTTATTATTTGTTGTACGTTGAATTCATATGAAATGTCTTTTAAGAACATCCCTTATTGAATTCTTTATTAGAGACGAATGCTGACCTCAGCATGTAATCATGAAGCAATAGTATCCTACTTCAAATGGACAAAATCCATACTAAAAAAGGCAATAGCCACAATTAAATTACACACTTATTCCGCAATTGTATTTAGCACCTTTCAACTCATTTTCAGGAAGTGGCACTGGGCAGAGCCAGCATATACCACTCTCCAAATCGCATACAATATTCCTACAACACCTCTCTTTAATCCAAAGGCGTTCCAGAAGATTAGATTATTTTAGAATTTTAATTTTGAAGGCTGTTAACCTATTGACGTAAACCAGAATTTTATCGTCGCTTCAGCTCGCAATAAAGTTTCATATCTGCCTACGTTTTTGACAGACCTACTTTTTCTTTTTATTCTTTGAAGCGTAAGGCGTTGTTTCATCCAAAAGAAGCGCTTCATGAATGGTTTCCAAAAGAGCTGAACTTGGTGCTTCTTTCACACTCCTTATCTCAATGCTCGTAATTTGTTTTCTTTCTCTCGTTTCCAAAATCCCATGCGCATTTGATAACTCATTCCCTCGAATAAATGCCAATTCTACTTCTTTGCTTTTGTTCGGATTCAAATAACAAATCCAGCTCTTTCCATAATAAAATGGAATTTTGAATCTAATCTTTGCCATCAGATTCAATTCATTTACAAATAGATTGTGAAAATAAAGCATGATGTCTCTTTTCTCATCTTGATATTCATATATAAAATCTTCGACTTCTGACATGGATTCATTCTCTTGTTTGCAAACAAAAATACAATTCTAAATTACGATCAATTATTAGTAGTAGGGTTCACCTAGAGTTTACATAATACAAGATACATCTATTTGATATTTGAAATTGCAAGTCCGAGTCTCACAAGTGTTTTTTAGCGTCATCCATGCCAAGCATACAAACAACTGACAATCAAACATATAAAACCCATTAAAATAAAAAAACAACTATACAGCTATATGTTTAATCATATCTTCACGATATATTTTGTCATCATTTTTGACCAAAATACCGCCAAAATTAATTTTCGTATAACTTCCAGCCCTGGATTGCAATCCAGGGCTGGAATATTAAATCCTTACAGGATTATGGACACTAACAAAATCACTTTAATAATCCATTGATTATCATAGTTTTATGCTGGTCAAAACTTACCAGACCAGTATATCTTTACTATTATATAAACTTATACCTCATCCCAAGATATACTACTCTACCTTGGATCGGCCCCCAAATCAAGGAACTATCAAAAAAGTCACTGAATGGATTGTCATTACTTAGAATGGCATCCTCTTGTCGGAAATCAAAAATATTCTCTCCACCCAAATAGATGTCAAACCCTTGCCGTATGGTCTTTGTAATTTGAGAATTGAATGTGGTATAGGACGGACTTTCTGTATCAAATCGAAACTCGTCAGGATTTTGATCCGTAAAAGGAATCCGTTTAGCACTTAGCCAATTCCCTGTCACATCGTAAACCCATCCTTTGCCCAAATCCCAACCGATATTGAAAAAAGCTCTTTGCTTGGATACCAATGGGCGAATGTTGTTTCCATCACGAAAATCAGTTCTTGGATTATTGTATCGATATGCAACTCTTAAATCAAATCCATCAAAAAGCTCCATATCCGCTTGCCCTTGAACACTATGTGAATACGACCTTCCCTCTAAATTATAAAAATGCACCTCTTGCGGATTGATATCGTAATCCACAACAACTTGATCAGTAAACGTGGTATAGTAGTAATCGACGCCAAACACTGTTGATCGTCCATTAATTTTTATCTCATGGGTATAATTCACTCCAAAATTCCATGCCGATTCTTTCCCAAGTCCATAAGGCGTTTCAGGATCATTGCCATTTATAACAATTGTTCGATTACTCGCAAACAGTCCAAGGTTTTCGGCAAAGATAGAAGCTGTACGCTGCCCTCTTCCAGCAATCAATCGAATAGAGGAGTTCTCTTTCGGATTATATCGCATATGCAACCTTGGCGTGAGAAATGCTCCAAAAAGATTATGGTAATCCGCCCGCAGACCCAGCACGAGCGTCCATGTGTCATTTGGAACATACTGATATTCCGAAAACACACCAGCCATACCTTCGTTTCGTTCAAATAACTCGAGCCCCACTTCTTCTTCAAATCGATCAAATTGATAGCTGCTCCCATATTTAATCTTGTGTTTGTTATCTCTAATTATGGTTTGATAAATGAGATTGGCGTACACACTGGTTTGAGTACCATTGTAAACTCTTCTACCAAAAAGACCTTGTTGGTCATGATGACTGGCACTGAATTGAAACCCTACACTAGCATAAGGTCGATCCTGAAATATCTTACCTATTTTCGTCCATCCCTCAATACGTTTCGTTTCCACATCTGCTCTCCATCGCTCTGCACCACTTGGTCCTTCATCTGGAGGTGTGATCTGACCGGAAGAATTATTAATATATGTCCCTTTGACTCCAAATTGGGCGAAGCGACCATTTTCCGATTTATACTTCCATCGATTCATTACTATAAGATTGGTATTGTCCGGCATATCCTGAAAATTATCATCATTCCGATCCTGAACTCTATTTTGATAATTTCCATGAAAAAGAAGGGCAGTTGACCACTTATCGTTAATTTTAGAGGCATGATTGGCATTGGCCTCGAAACGTCCCATGGCATTGGCGTACAAATTAAGATTTAGTTTTTCACTCAACTCAGGCTTTTTGACTTCAACATTTATTTGTCCAGTCATACTTTCCGGCCCATTCACTACAGATCCCGCTCCCATATTCAATTGTATACTTTCGATCCAAGTACCTGGCGTATACGAAAATCCATAGACGGCAGCCAGTCCACGAATGTACGGCATATTTTCACGTGTAACTTGTACATACGGCCCCGCCAAACCCAACATTTGAATCTTCTTCGTTCCTGTCACCGCATCGGTCGCATGTGAATCTACAGAGGGGTTGGTTTCAAAGCTTTCGGACAAATTACAGCATGCAGCCTTGCATAATTCTTTCTGTCCAATGTTTTGAACTTTTATCGGGTTTATAAAAGACACTTCGGTACTCTTTCTTTTGTGCACAATTTCCACCTCATCCATGACAAAATTCGTCTTCATAACAACGGAAACCACGGTTTGGCCTGCCATATCTATAGTATCATTGGCGTACCCAGTATAGCTTATCACAAGTAATTCTGAATTCATTTCTTGTGGTTTCTGAAAGGTAAAATAACCTTCTGAATCCGTCGATGTACCTTCAAATGTCTCGGCCAAATAGACATTTGCACCTACCAAAGGCTCCAAGGCTCCCGAAGAGTTTTGTTCGTAGATCATTCCGGATAAAGTTGCACCAGACTCATCCACTTCACCCACTTTGTCCTGGTAATCCAATTTAAACTGCTCTACTAGCTTATTTTCCGCTTCGGTATTCTCTTCCGTTCGATACTTACAACATTCGTGTAAATTTCGATATGCTTCATCCGAACATTTCATTTTATCGGTATCGTGACCAACGGCTATTAATTTCTGATGCAATTCTTGCTCCTGAAACAAAAAGTCATCATAGGTTATAGTTAGCAAATTATCTTCCATATTCCAGGAAGCCGATGTTACTCCAATGACTTGTTTGGCACTATTCTCAATTCTTTCCTCACACATTCCACACGTGCCATATACTGTAATTGATAATTCTTGCCCGTTCGCAACTACACTAGACAGGAGCATGATCGCGATTACTATTTTATTTTTAATTTTCATAATTCCATATAATACTTCACATCCAAGAGATTGAATGATTTTATTAACAAAATGGCATAATCCTGAAAAGTCGGGACATACCTATCCCATCAAAAAGTATTATAGATAGGCTGGAGGGTGGAATACTGAGTTGAGATAATCTGCTCTGTATAGGAAAGAATAGTTAAATTTCACCTCGGAGAAATAACTACTTGAAATTGAATGATCCGATAACTGCTGGATATAAGCAATATGAAGACAGCAGGTGCAATCGCAATCGTTTCCTTCACAACACCCTTTTTTTTCTTGATTATCCGGAGTATCGCTGCATTGTTTAAGGTTTGAATCATCTGCTTTTTTGCAGCAAGAACTAAAAGAATATGCAACTCCCATTGCATATGCAAAACCCGCCACAAACGAAGAAGCTTTCAATGAGGTTAAAAATATGAGAAATGCTAATATGAGGGATATTCCTTTCACAACTGCAAATATAAGCTATTCTAAGGATTGAAGTCGAAAAGAATTGTTAATGGAATAAATCGGATATATGGTTTAGGGTACAAGGTTTAGGGAAAATAATTTTAAAAAATCTAAACCCTGACCACAAACCATAAATTTTCTATCAATACTATTCTCGAATTTCGATTGATGTTATGGTATCGCCCATTACAATGCTATCCACTACGGTCTGATCGGATTCACCTTTTACTTTACCAAAGACAGTATGCTTACCATCCAACCATGAAGTTGGCGTATGCGTAATAAAAAACTGACTTCCATTAGTACCGGGTCCCGCATTCGCCATGGACAATATTCCAGGGCTGTCGTGTCTTAGTTCAGGATGAAATTCATCTCCAAACTGATATCCCGGATTTCCAGTGCCCGTACCCAAAGGGCATCCCCCTTGAATCATAAAATCCGGTATTACTCTATGAAACGTCAAACCATCATAGTATCCTGCTTTTGCCAAGCCAAGGAAATTGGCAACAGTATGAGGAGCCTTCGTAGCATACATATCAAGATTGATATCTCCTTTACTGGTTTTTATCGTTATTTCTACATCTTGTGTATAGTGTGCATCCCCGATGAGATTGATCATTTCCTGAGGATCGATTTTATTTAACGCTGACATTTAATTTACGTTTTTTATGATTTACAAAATTGTTAAAATTAGAATAGACCATTGGCCATTTCCCAGATGGTTCTTCATACCAATAAATTTCTAAAGAATTGGTTCAAATTAGATTACGAAAGTCAATAATTCTATTCGACACTTCTACTTTCGAATGGAATGACAGTTCCTTCTTCCAAATATTCGCGAAGATTATTCAATAAAAGAGCCCAACAGTAGCTGGTTCTCCTGTAGTGATGATTTGTATCTTTCCAATCTTTGTGATAAAACTTCAAGCGAGTAACAGACTCATCAATGCTTTCAATTTCAAATCCAAAAGTGGTATAGTCCCAATCCTCATCGCTTTTGGTCATAGTTATTCCAAAGGATTTATCTGGAACACAATTGGTTACTTCACCGTACCAATCAAATTCATCGGTAAAATACAAATTATACTTTGATCCCTTCTCCGCAACTCCGGAGCACTTCTTTGTCCACCAATTGTTCAAATGTTTGGGTTGAGAAATACTGTCAAAAACAGAGGATACATCAGCACGAATACTGACATCATGTAAAATAGTATGGGGCATCTGTCGGTTGTTTATACGTTAATTTTATAATACACTGCTAAATTGCTTCAAAAATCTGCTGTCGTTCTCGAAGAGTAATCGAATATCGCTGATATCGTATTTTTGCATAGCGGATCTCTCTATTCCAATTCCAAAGGCAAAGCCAGAATACTTCTCAGAGTCTATACCGCAATTATCCAAAACATTTGGATCTACCATTCCGCATCCCAAAACTTCCAGCCAACCGGTTCCTTTGGTTAGTTTTCTGGCGGTTTCAGTCTCGGTACCCATCCATACATCCATTTCTGCACTTGGTTCGGTAAATGGGAAATAGCTAGGCCTCAATCTAATATCGGTTTGTGGACCATATATTTCTTTGGCAAAATAAAGCAAGGTCTGTTTCATATCCGCAAAAGATACATTTTCATCAATATAAAGGCCTTCAACCTGATGAAATTGGCAATGCGACCGCGCAGAAATAGTCTCATTTCGATATACTCTTCCAGGAGCAATAATCCGGATCGGTGGTTTCTGCGTAGTCATTACTCTTGATTGTACGGAAGAAGTATGCGTACGCAACAATCGAGTTAGCGAATTCTTCAAATAAAACGTATCCTGCATGTCTCTCGCCGGATGATCCTCTGGTGTATTCATCGCAGTAAAATTATACCAATCGTCTTCGATTTCTCTTTCTTCTGCTACTGAAAAACCAATTCGTTCAAATACTTCGATTAATCGATTCATTACAATGGAGACCGGATGCCGGCTGCCTTTGAAATCATTCGATGCCGGAGCAGTGAGATCCAATTCCTTGGCAGCCTTTCTACTTTCCTCTCCCTCTATTTTCGTTTTAGCGGATTCGAATCTTGATTCTGCTTCCTTTTTCACAGAATTAACCAGTTGACCAAATTCTTTTTTACGTTCATTTGGCACATTCTTAATCTCCGCAAAAACCCCTTTGATTTGATTCTTTGACCCCAAATATTTGATTCGGAATTGTTCTAATGCATCCGCACTGTCAATTTCTGTCGACTTGATATCCGCCAACATTTCATCTATGGTCTCAAATACTTTTTCCGCCATCTTACTCTTTTTAATCGGATTTCTTCCAAAATCTGCTTTTTCATTCAAGTCGTTTATCTAATGCCATCTCAACGTAAAGCAGAATGCAAAGTTATTAAAAACCTGATTAGCGTGGTGATCGAAAATCTAATTATCAACAAAATTTATTGTTAAAGTAAGTCATGAACTTTGAAAAGTTATTTGTCATTCAAAAACTGATACTTTTGTCGATATTCAATCATATCTGTCATTTCCAATGCAACAACTTCCGGGTCATTCGTTTTTATTGTTCGAATTTCCGTTCCATCGGATTTAAAAATTATTGAATGCCCCGGATACTCCCAGGTATTATTATCCACCCCAACACGATTGCATCCAATTGTAAAGCATTGATTTTCAATTGCCCTAGCTTTCAATAATGCGTTCCAATGATGAATCCTCGGCGTGGGCCAATTGGCCATATACAGCAGTAAATCCGGAGGAGAAAGCGGTCTTACATTTTCCGGAAACCGAAGATCATAACACACTTGAGGAAGAATTTTCCACTCTTTAAATTCTATTAATTGAACATCATACTTCCTATCAAAGGCTTGATGTTCACCACTCGGACTATATAATCTCTGCTTGTCATACCGAGCTACAACTCCATCTCCATTCAACAACAAGACTCGATTATAATACGTTTTGTCCTCTGAAATTGCCAAAGAGCCGATTAGTGCAACATTAAATCGGTCGGCCAGATCAATTAATTCATTTATCTCCTTTCCATTTTCGATAATGGCAGATTTACTTGCTTCCATACAGAAACCCGATAAATACATTTCTGGCAAAACCACTAAATCTACGGCTCCAGATAAGGATTTTAAATGGTTTTCGATCAAAGAAATATTCTTCTTTGCATCCAACCATTGGATATCAAATTGAAATACGTTTATATGAAGTTTTGAGTTCGTCTCAGCCATAATATTTTGATATGGTTATCACTGTTGCAAGATTATACGTCTTTTTGAATCTCCCAGTAATTCTGATCTTCAATTTCATCCAATATTGCAAGATAATTTTCATACCGAATGGGAGAGATTTCTTCTTTTTCCAAAGCTTTTTTAACTGCACAATTAGGCTCATTCCGATGCGTGCAATCACCAAACTTACAGTCTTTCGACAATTCAAAAAACTCCCGAAAATTATGCGCCACATCCATTACTTCAAGATAATTAAAGCCAAGGGTTTTAATACCCGGTGTATCAATAATCTGACCTCCAAATGGCAATTCAAAAATTTCGGCGAACGTGGTTGTATGCTGACCCTTTCCTGAATAATCGGAAATCTCTTGCGTCCTCAACTCCAGACCAGGAGCCAAACTATTAATCAATGTTGACTTACCGACTCCCGATTGACCCGCTACAAGACTCAATTGCCCCATTAATTGTTCCTTTAATTCGTCCAATCCTTCACCGTTGATTGTCGATGTTAAGATCGTCTTATACCCAATATTTTCATATACAACCCTCAAGTATTCCAAAAAAGGGAGATCCTCTTCCTCATGGAGGTCTATTTTATTAAATACAATCGTTACAGGAATGTTATAAGGCTCTGTCATCAATAAAAAACGATCAATAAACCCAACTTTAACCTTAGGCTGACGCATGGAAACGATGACAATAGCCTGATCAATATTGCTAGCTATAATGTGTAAAAAATGCTTCTTTCTAGGCGATTGTCGAAGAACATAGTTTTTTCTAGGTTTAATTTCCCGTATGGTACCCACAGTCTCCTCTTCACTTTCAATATTGATAACAACCTGATCTCCAACGGCAACTGGATTAGTCAACTTAAGTTTACCAAGACGAAACTTACCTTTTATTCGGCAGGCAACTACTTCTCCATTTTCCAACCGCACATCATACCAACTTCCGGTAGATTTTATGACAATACCTTCAGCTTTCATGGATCAAGATACTTCGGAGGAGAACTCAACTTCATGTACTGCAGCAGAGATATCCAGAATGAGTTGTGGGTCTTTTTCAATGGCATTTCCCACCACAATCACGTCGGCACCAGCCTTTACATTTTCATAAGCCTTTTCAGGTGATTTTATTCCTCCACCTACAATCAAGGGAATATCGATTGCTGTGCTTACTGCATTGATCATCGATGCTGTGATTGGTGTTTTTGCTCCGGAACCAGCATCCATGTAGATCATTTTAAGTCCAAGCATTTCACCTGCCATCGCCGTACAAAGTGCTATATCGTCTTTATCGGTCGGAATTGGTGTTGTGTTACTCATGTATTGTACAGTCGTAGAAATTCCACCATCAATGAGCATATATCCTGTACTCATGATTTCCAAAGGGCTAATCTTTAAAAATGGAGCGGTTATCACATGTTTTCCGATGAGAAGGTCTGCGTTTCTACCGCTGATTAAAGATAAAAATAGCAACCCATCTGCTTTATAACTCAATTGAAATGAATTACCAGGAAATAAGATCATTGGAATATCGGTGGTCTTCTTAATATTTTCTAATACCATATCCAACATATCGTTGACAACCAGGCTACCCCCGATAAAAAAGTAATCCACATTAGCTTCTTTGGACAACTCTACCACCTTTTCCAATTTGCTCAAACGCATATTATCAGGGTCGATTAAGACCACAAACTTTTTTTTGCCAGATTTTTTGGCTTCAAGAAAACTGTTGTAAAGCTGTTTATCCATTTACAGATGCTCTTGTAAACAATTGAAGACTCAAAAATAATAGAATAACCAAGATTAATAGCCAGAACAGCCCAAAGGTTTTGAATTACAGATCCAAATCAATGGTATCCCCTGCTTTTAATCCTCCTTCCTTATCATCCTTGGATTCACTTTTTGGGTCTTCTTCACGCTCAGATTGAGAAAATAAATCTACTTCCTCCCCCTTTACATCTTTCTCCGCTTTGGGTTCCAACTTTTGAAGATTGGTATGTTCAATTTTTAGAACTTTGAATTCTCCTACCTTATTTCCAAGCGCTTTCCATCCTTTCACATCGATAAAATCTTCCAAGCTGAGACTTTCTTCCTGCTTGCTTCCACCGGATCTGTGTGAGAACTTCACTTTTGGGTTAGGGGCGGTAGTGACGAAATATAATTTGCTTCCCGATGCCTCAGAAATAAATGGAAATCTGGAATCAAAAGTCTGTGTTTCAATTTTGAAGCGCTTGGCCATTGTCCACTCTTTATCTCCCTCGAAATAAACCACACTTATCACCGTTTCATCGGTCAGGCGTGCAATTTCCATCAATCGATTAGCCTCGTATTTTTTATTGAGATCGAGCTCGTTGATCTCATATGTTCCATCCTTATATAAAGCGATAATATTATCTCCTGTATCAAATCCTCCCAAATACAATCCTCTTTCTGCGGTATTTAACCTTCCACTCACTTCATCTATCCAAACATGAATCGCACCCAGCGAAGATTTCCCAATGGAGACCTGTGTAACCTTGCGAATGGGATATTTGGTTACAATATTCCCACCAGCTCCTCGGCCTTTAATGGCTATTTCTCCGAAATCAAATTCGAATAATTTCTTTTTCGCCGAACATCCGGGAGATAATTGAACATTAACGATTTCCGATTCACCATTTGGATTCACGGTAAAGTAATGCATTTTTGACCCCTTGGCCCCCTTGGTAAGGTCATAGGTTTTGTCCCGTGTAATAGACTTCACATTAAAACGCTTGGCCATAGATCGTCCAGTCTTGGCATCGACGTAAATCATGTTGTACGTCGTGCGTTCATCACCTTTTTTCCATACCGCTGCATGAATAATATTTTTACCTACAAAAACCTTTTCTGAAATCCGTACAACTTTGAATGATCCATCTTTCATAAAAGCGATGACATCTGAAATATCCGAACAGTCCATTACATATTCATCCTTTTTCATTCCTGTACCGACAAATCCTTCTTTGTAATTCACATAAAGTTTGGCGTTATTAGCCACAACCTGCCTCACCTTAATGGTTTCAAAATTCGAAATCTCCGTTCTTCGTTCTCTTCCCTTGCTGTATTTTGTAAGCAGATTTTCAAAATAGGCGATCGCAAATTCTACCAAGTGATCCAAATCATGTTGGACTTGCTTCAGCTCGTCTTCAATATTCTTGATATTTTCATCTGCCTTAAAAGAATTGTACTTTGAAATCCTCTTAATCTTGATTTCGGTCAACTTTACGATGTCTTCCTGAGTAATATCACGCATCATCATCAGACGCTTATCTCCAGGTTTTATATCGGATGGAGTGGCAACATATTTTTTAAGACCTACATCAATCGCTTCCAAAACTGCTTCCCATGTTTCGCACTCCTCAATATCTCTATATATTCTGTTCTCGATAAAGACCTTTTCGAGACTGGCCATATGCCATTTTTCTTCCAACTCCCCTTTCTTGATTTCCAGCTCCATTTTCAGAAGCTGTTTGGTCTGTTCCGTAGATATTTCAAGAATATCTGTCACGGATAAGAATTTCGGCTTGTTGTCCACAATTACACATGCGTTGGGAGAAATACTTACTTCGCAATTGGTAAATGCATAAAGTGCGTCAGTCGTCACATCAGGAGAGATGCCAGATGCCAGATCGATTCGCACTTCTACATCCGCTGCGGTATTGTCCACCACCTTCTTGATCTTGATCTGTCCTTTGTCATTGGCTTTAAGAATGCTATCAATCAAAGAATTTGTAGTCACACCGTAGGGCAATTCCGTAACTGCTATTGTATTTTTATCAATCACCTCTATTTTGGCACGCACCTTAATCTTACCACCACGCTTCCCGTCGTTGTATTCAGACACATCCACAGATCCTCCGGTCTGAAAATCAGGGTATATCTTTACTCTTTTACCTTCCAGAATCTTTATCGATGCCTTTATGATTTCAATAAAATTGTGCGGCATAATCTTGGTGGATAATCCCACAGCAATCCCTTCCACACCTTGTGCCAGAACCAAAGGAAACTTGGCTGGAAGCGTAATCGGTTCTTTATTTCTTCCGTCATAAGACAATTGCCAATCCGTAGTTTGAGGGTTAAACAATACCTCCAGAGCAAACTTGGTCAGTCGTGCTTCAATGTATCTGGAAGCTGCCGCAGAATCACCCGTGCGGATATCTCCCCAATTCCCCTGACAATCAATCAATAGATCTTTCTGGCCTAAATTTACCAAAGCCGCACCAATCGCTGCATCACCATGTGGGTGAAATGCCATGGTCTGGCCAATGATATTAGCCACCTTATGGAATCGTCCATCGTCCATCTTTTTCATAGAGTGAAGGATACGTCGCTGCACGGGTTTTAGCCCGTCGTCAATATCAGGCACAGCTCTTTCCAGGATTACGTACGAAGCATAATCCAGAAAATATTCTTTATACATTCCAGTCAATGTGGAAATTGGGTCGTCTTGGTTCTCTCCGTTTACTAATGTCACATCCTTAGCCATCTTACTATCTGCTTAGTTTTCTGAAGGTAAAAATACATAAAAGAAATTTATAATATGAAAAATACCGGAAATCTAGTCATATCATTAAAACAGAAATTATTGTTTGATCCAATAGTTACTATTTCCAACTCAATTCACTATTTTCGGCGATCACATCAAACAACAAAAAATGCCAAGAAAAATACGAATGGGAATGGTTGGTGGTGGCCGCGGAGCTTTCATTGGAGCTGTACATAGAATGGCTGCCGCATTAGATGGTCAAATCGAACTGGTCTGTGGCGCATTTAGCAGCAATGCAGAAAAATCCAAATTATCGGGACAAGACTTCTATTTAGATTCAGATCGGGTATATGGCTCGTATCAGGAAATGATAGAAAAGGAAGCCCAATTGCCAGAAGATCAGAGAATGGATTTTGTTAGTATCGTTACTCCCAATCATATGCATTATGGGCCGGCAAAAATGGCATTGGAAAATGGATTTCACGTGGTTTGTGACAAGCCATTATCATTTGATATGGCAGAAGCGCTTGATTTACAAAAGACCGTTGCGGAAACAGGATTGGTCTTTGCATTGACGCACAACTATACGGGGTACCCAATGGTAAAACAAGCCAAACAGATGATCAAGCACAACGAATTTGGCAAAATTCGAAAGGTTGTTGTGGAATATCCTCAAGGCTGGTTATCTACCTTTTTGGAAGGAACGGATCAAAAACAAGCGGCTTGGAGAACTGATCCAAAACGGTCTGGTAAAGCAGGTGCAATGGGCGATATTGGAACGCACGCCGAAAACTTGGCGGAGTACATCACTGGCTTACAGATTTCGGAGCTTTGCGCAGATATAAGCACCTTGGTAGAGGGCAGAATGTTGGATGATGACGGAAATGTTTTGTTGCGGTTTGATAATGGCGCTCGCGGTATCTTATACGCTAGTCAGATAAGTGCTGGTGAAGAAAATGCACTAAGTATTAGAGTTTATGGCGAGAAAGGAGGACTACAATGGTCTCAAATGGAACCTAACTCCTTATATATCAAATGGTTGGACAAGCCAAGTGAAGTACGAAGAACAGGCATAGCCCCTCTGTACCCCGAGGCGGAAGCGCATACCCGTATACCGGCAGGACATCCGGAAGGTTATCTCGAAGCATTTGCCAATATTTATCGGAATGTAGCCAAATGTATTCAAGCTAGAATCGAGGGAAAAGAAGTGGATCCTATGTACACCGATTATCCAACCGTCGAGGACGGGGTTCGAGGAATGCATTTCATTGACAAGGTAATCGAAAGTGGCCAGAGTGATCAGAAATGGATCTCTATGAATAATTGATAATTGATAATTGAACTTGGACAAATCATTTTCACAGGGTGATTTGGCTAATTAGGAATAATAAAATCTATGAAGACAATAAAAGGGCCTGCAATTTTTTTAGCACAATTTATGGGAGATGAAGCACCCTATAATAACTTGGACTCAATATGCAAATGGGTATCGGATTTGGGGTACAAAGGCATTCAGATTCCTACGTGGGATGACAGATGCATTGACCTTAAGACCGCTGCCGAAAGTAAAACGTATTGTGATGACTTGAAGGGTAAGATAGCAGAACATGGTTTAGAAATTACCGAATTGAGCACTCACCTTCAAGGGCAATTGGTAGCGGTGAATCCGGCGTATGATCTAATGTTCGATGCATTTGCTCCAGATGAAGTCAAAGGCAAGCCAAAAGAGAGAACCGAATGGGCCAAACAACAAGTAAAATACGCTGCTAGTGCCAGTCGGCATTTGGGATTGAAAAGTCATGCTACTTTCAGCGGTGCTTTGCTATGGCATACCATGTACCCATGGCCTCAACGTCCGAATGGTTTGGTAGAACGGGGTTTTAAGGAATTAGCAGATCGTTGGCTCCCAATATTGAATCATTTTGATGAATGTGGGGTAGATGCGTGTTATGAAGTACATCCAGGTGAGGATTTGCACGATGGCATCAGCTATGAAATGTTTCTTAAAGAAGTTAACAATCATCCAAGGGCATGTTTGCTTTACGATCCAAGTCACTTTGTATTGCAACAATTGGATTATTTGGAATACATTGATATTTATCATGAGCGCATCAAAGCTTTCCATGTAAAAGATGCGGAATTTAATCCCACTGGAAGAAGCGGTGTGTACGGTGGCTATCAAAGTTGGGCCAATCGAGCCGGAAGGTTCCGAAGTCCGGGAGATGGACATGTAGATTTTACCGGGATTTTTAGCAAATTGTCTCAATATGGATTTGATGGTTGGGCCGTGATGGAGTGGGAATGTTGTATAAAATCACCAGAACAAGGTGCGCGGGAAGGTGCTCCTTTCATTGCAAGTCATATTATTGAAGTAACTGAAAAAGCGTTCGACGATTTCGCCGGTGCCGACGTAGATCAGGCCTATTTGGATAATCTACTGGGCTTATAACGAATAGAATATTTCGAATAGGCTGTTTATGAAGAACTATTTAAGCGTTATTTCTCTTCTAAGTGATAAATAGAAATAAGATTATGCCTTCCATGCTATTTTTCTATGTGTTTTTGATTTCAAAATTGGCATTAGTTGATCTACATGAATTTCATCTGAGTAATACGACCATCAATTACGACACCGAAGAAAAAGCCATTCAGATCACAACATCTATATTCATTGACGACCTCGAACTGGCGCTTCTCGAAGAGTACAATCAAGACTCATTAAAGATTTGTACCCGTAAAGAAAAAAAGGAGGCAGAAGTATGGCTACAAAAGTATTTAAAAGAGAAATTAGTCATATCCATTAATGACGTAGAGCTTCAACTTACCTTTCTGGGCAAAGAGCAATCCGACGATTTAGAAGCAGTTTGGTGTTATTTAGAAGCATATGACGTAATGAATTTTGAGACAATAGCCATTTCTAATCATATTTTTAATGCGCAATTTGACGATCAAAAAAACATCACAATGGTTCAAGTAGACAAGGATAGGATTGCTCATATTTTGTTTACCAAAGACAAAACATTCGAAAAAGTAGAATTGTAAAGCATGAGTAATATTCTTAAAAAGATCTACATCTTTCCTATTCGATTATATCAGTGGTTTATATCTCCTCTTCTCGGTCCTTCTTGCAGATATAATCCCACATGCTCGCATTACATGATCGAAGCCATTTTTGAATGGGGTATCATTAAAGGTACTTGGCTTGGATTAAAAAGAATAAGCCGATGTCACCCTTGGGGAGGCCATGGAGATGACCCTGTGCCTAAAAAAGAAGAAAAGCCGCCCAGTTAACTTCTAGGCAATAACTTTCTCCGCTCCGGTCCTGTAGATACCATAGAAATTGGAACACCTAAATACCCCTCCAATGCATTGAGATAATCGGTAGCCTTCTGTGGCAGATTTTCTACTGAAGTGACGCTATCCAAACTTTCGTTCCAACCGTCATGATATATGTAATCGGGAGCTATGCCATCTGTATTTATATCGTAAGGCAATTCATTGGTAATTTCGCCATTAACGTTATAATTCAAACCTACACCGATCTTTTCAAAATCATCCAGAACATCCAATTTGGTTATTACAATTTGAGTAACGCCGCTTAACATAACCGTATATAATAATTGAGGGATATCAATCCATCCACATCTTCTTGGTCTACCGGTCGTAGCGCCGAATTCATGCCCAATTGCTCTCAATTTTTCGCCATTGGCATCATCTAGCTGAGTCGGGAATGGTCCGGACCCCACCCTGGTACAATAGGCTTTTACAATCCCAATTACCTCACCAATATGAGAAGGAGCTATGCCTAATCCATTGCATACGCCTGCAGAAATGGTGTTGGATGAAGTCACAAAAGGATATGTTCCAAAATCTATATCGAGCATTGAGCCTTGTGCACCTTCCGCTAAAATATTCTTTCCATCTCTTATCGCTTTATTGATAAGATATTCGCCGTTAACAAAATTTAGTTCTTTGATGATTTCTATGGATTCAAACCATTTTTTCTCTTCTCCCTCCAAATCAAACTCAATCTCTGGATACAGTCTGATAAAATCCATATGTTTTGCCTTTAAGGCGTCATATTTGGCTTTGAAATCAGGGGTTTCAATATCACCTATTCTTAATCCATTCCTACCCGTTTTATCCATGTAAGTTGGACCAATACCTTTGAGCGTACTGCCTATTTTTTCCTTCCCCTTGGCTGATTCAGAAGCCTTGTCTATATATCTATGTGTAGGAAGGATAAGATGCGCTTTTCTAGAAACAAAAAGTCTGCTGCGGTATTCAACCCCTTCCTGATCCAGATTGGTAAGTTCTTTAACCATTGTGATGGGATCAATAACCACTCCATTACCAATCACATTCGTAATCTTCTGGCGGAAAATACCCGAAGGTATGGTGTGCAATACATATTTATTTTCTCCTATGATAATCGTATGACCGGCGTTTGGCCCACCTTGAAATCTACATACTAAATCATACTTGTCGGCCAGGTAATCCACAATTTTTCCCTTGCCTTCATCTCCCCATTGGAGACCCAAAATTACGTCGACTGCCATTTCTTTTATTTGCAGAGTTATTCCTCATTTTGAAGCAAAACCATTTCATTTAAGAACATAAGTCTGCTTTTAATCTCATTCCATCTAGAATTAAAAACTACATGAGGAATTTAAAGGTCAAAATTATCGAATTGTATAGATATATCAGAGTTTATTGACGGATATATTTGATTTTTTTAATATGTTTTACCACAGTGTTTTTTTGTATGCAATTCTATACCTCAAAACACAAAAAAGCTTGACCAAAACGACTTTGATCAAGCTTATACCTGGTTACTTTAGTATTAAGTATGCGCTTTAGAAGTAGGTATATCTATTATCCGTGGGTTTGAATATTTCTTTAAGAGAATTCATCAAACTGAAATTTACTCTTCCACGATTTGTGTTACTTATAGTTCTTTTCTGCACAATTACATTGGCAGGAACAGTTCCCTCTACTTTAGATGTAGTTTTCACAACATATACTCCATTATTGCCAATGATCGGTTTTGAAACGCTTCCTTCAGGTTGTGCAAATACGGCAGATAATACTTCCGGCTCATTTCCTAAACCTGTAACGGAAGTGGCGGTAAAAGCAACATCAGAAGCAGATTCTACAGTACTATTAAAGTTACTCGCTATGGTGTTGAGGTCCGTTCCTGAAATCTGTGATGCGATCTTTTCGCCTTTCAATTTGTTGGTTACTACAATTTCTAAATCATCTCTTACATCTTCAGCAGAAGCCAAACCAGCATCATTGATCTTATTCAAACCTACCAATACATATTTGTTATCGTAGTAATTCACAGGATCTGTATACTCATAAATCACTGGTGAAACATCACCCACTTCCGTATCAGAATCAAACGCCCATTTGATGGCCTCTCTTGAAGACTCTCCTCCTCCAAGGGAACCAAGTAAGTAATCATTAATTTTCAGTGTGGAAGATTTATCGATTGAAACATTCGCAACCCCCTCAATTGCATTTTTGACATCTTCGAATGTTCCATTCTCGGAGATTATGACATCAGCCTGATCGTAAACTGCATTTTGAGTTTCTTCAGAAGGTACAATTGTAGATCTAATAATTGCAAGTTTATATTTTGGGTCCTCGTTGTCAAATATTCTTTTAGTAACCTTGATCAGGTGAATACCGAATTGAGTTTCAACAGTGTACATTCCACCCTCTTCACTGTCAACAAAACACGCTTTATTAAACGCAGGCACCATCTTACCTTGAGTAAATCGATCCAATTCACCGCCATTTGCAGCAGATCCCGGGTCTTCACTGTTATTTGTAGCCAGATCAGAAAAACTCGCCGCACCTGTATTCAATAGGTTTTTCAAACTATCAATATACGCTCTAGCGGCATCCAGCTCGACTGAATTACCCGGTGTAGCTTTCCTCAAAATATGACTTGCATCCACAGAGTCAGGAATTATGCCTTTATCTGTCAATCTTGCTATGAAATATGCACCATTATCCAAATAGGGACCATACACATCTCCAACTTCCATATCGACAACGCCTTCTTTCAAATCGCCCGTAATATCATCCGTCTTTACGTAAAATGGACTGTAAAATCCTTCATTGTTAATCGTAAATAACGAATCCTGACTACCAATTTCTTTTGTTTTGAAAGTCTCGCCTAAAGCCGCAAGCTCCTGACTTATTTGAGTAGAATCTGCGGATGTAGCCAAAACCTCAAAAGAAGCAAAATCCAAAACCCTTGTCTCATCCTCATTGGTATATCTAAATTCATTTTCTTTCAAATATGCGTTGATCGCCTCATCTGTGACTTCAACCTCACTATCATCTAAATAATCAAAAGATATCTTCACATAATCGAAATTAGCTTTCTGTGATGTACGCAATCCTGTATTCTCCGCATAAAAATTAGGCGTATAGATTGATTTTGACACCAATGCATTGATTTTATCTTGCTTGGCAGTTTTGATGATCTGCTTTTGCAAATATTCCCACTTCATTTCGAAATCTGGATTCAAATCCTCGCCTGCATCCAAAGCTTGCTTTACAGCCAGCAAATTTTGCATATCAAGTTGACCAGTTTGAGGGTTTCGGTAAACTTGTTGGATCACCGGGCTTAAATTGGTCCCGAATTGCAGCTCTTTCAATTCATCTACACTAACATTAACACCAAGCTCATCCGACTGCCTGTCGATAATTCCTTTCTCCACCAAATAATTCCACGTTCCACTTTTTCCAGCATAGGTATCTGAACTACCACTGAACAAAGCCTGTTCGGTCTTCTGAAAATCCTGGTATTCAATTTCGCTTCCTGCTATTTCACCTATGATCTGCTTTGGTCCTATTCCTCCTTGATTTCCTGCATTTACCATGTCCATTATCACAAATGCCGCCAAAGCGAGACCTAAAACGAGTAAAACGAACCAAAAGTTATTTCTAATTTTTCCAATTAAAGCCATCAGATAATTTGTTTCTTTTAAATTTAATTGACTGATTTACAGACAATTATTTATGTATTTCTAGTTAATTATGATCATAATAATCAAAAGATTGGCAAAGGTAAGTTATTTCAAGCTATTTTCAAATGAATGTGAAATACTAAAATTTGCATTTTTATTTGGCAAAACGAAAAAAGGGTATAAATTTGCACTCGCTTCCTAAAAAAGCATGGAAGGTGCCTTAGCTCAGTTGGTAGAGCAATGGACTGAAAATCCATGTGTCCCCAGTTCAAATCTGGGAGGCACCACTTAAAAACCTCAGCATGAAAATGTTGAGGTTTTCCATTTTAAAGAGAAAAGTTCAATGGTAAGAACGAATAAAGGATCAAGGGTTAAGATTGAAAGATGGAGGGAAAGATTTTTTTGGCGAAACCTAGAATCTTTTGAGTTTTGGAAGAAGAGGTTCAAGATGCACAAAATAAGGTTTATGGATCAACTCTTAGGCTGTTGGTGAAGTTCCATAAAGCTAATATCTACCCTTTTTACCAAACCATTTGCTTCTAAACCTGGATTTAATAGCGCACCACATCACTTTTTCGTACTAAAGAAAAAATTCCCTCAACTTTTGCACTCGACCCCTAATAAATGCACTACCTTTCTTATCCAGAATAGATACAGCGATGATATTAGAAGCATGTGTAGGCAGCCTCAAACAAGCTATTGATGCAAAATCCAAAGGTGCGCATCAAATCGAATTATGCGATCGACTCGATTTGGATGGAACCAGCCCAAGTATTAATACCGTTGTAGAAGTATGCAAACAGGTGCAAATCCCAACAAAAGTAATTGTAAACCCCAAACCTTTTGATTACCATTACTCACCCGGTGATTTTGAAGCCATTCTAACTTATGTCCAGAAATTAAATGACTTACCAATTGGTGGAATAGTATTTGGCCCTTTGGACCCAAAAGGCTATCCCGACCTAAAACAAATTTCGCAAATTTCTGAAATCACAAAAGTTCCCATCACGTATCATAAGGCCATTGATGCATCAGAAAATATTTCACAGAGCACTCAAATGCTGGCAGATCAGGGCATTGTGCAATTTATTCTTTCCTCGGGAGGACAAAAAACTGCACAAGAAGGGGTTCCTCTGCTCCATGAGATGAAATCACTATTACAAAACTCAACTATTGAATTGATAGCGGCTGGTAGTATTACCTCCGAAAATCTAGCTGACTTACATCAACAACTAAATCTTAAATATTATCACGGAAAAAAAATAGTTGGTAACTTATCCTAACACAGTTTGGTTGTAAAAATAATTTAAGATGTGTCAATTTTAATTTTAAATTTCTAGTCTGGAAATGGCTATTGATTCAAGACTAGAAAGATAAATCCAAATTAACCTCTCCAATCTTCAAATAAGATTAAGCCAACTTTCGATTACTTTTCCCGACTGTTCCAATTCCGCTTTTCGGGATTTGATTTTTTTACTGAATTTCCAACAAGTAGCCAGGCGCAGATCCACGATCTCGGAAAGATCTTTTGAAATAAGATTGTCGCCGTGTTTATTTACCAAAAAAAGCATGTAAAACCCTTTCAATATAGGAAAGTGGATACGATGAAATATGGTATTGGAGGTGACGGACTCATTCGTCCCACATTTGGTACACCGTCTTGCGCGCTCACCTTTTCCACGGCCATATTTTTCATTACCGCATTTCACACACTTAAAACCGTTTTGCCATTTTAGTTCTTCCAGCAGGGCATAACACGCATCATCCGAATGAAAGTATTTTTTAAAATCATCAAACGGAATGGTATTCTGGAGAATTCTGGATTCTGTAATTTTTTCAACATCACTTTTCAACTCCTGATTTTCCTGATCCAACTTAAGATTAAGAATAATAATTTCATCTGTTTGGGATTTGAGCTTATCGTTGGCTTTTTGCAATTCGGCATTCTGTTGATGGATGATCGAATTTTTTTGGGCCAACTCTTTTGTTTGTTGTTTTACTTTTTCCGCAATCTCCTTATTTACCTGATCTTTTATCATGCTTAATTGCTCCATTCGCTCCATTGATTTCTTGCGTTCATTATTACGAGATTCGGTTATGTAAAAAAACTTTTTGTACTGAGAATAACTCAATGCCACAGTCAATGCCACGACTCCAAAGTGTGGTGAAAAACGAATTAGAGAATGAAAGTATTCGACCGGAAAAAAAGGTTGTAAAATAAATAGCAGATTCGCCAAAAGGACAAACACGAAGCCAATAATAAAAGGGAGCATGGATGGATGACCGGCCCTGTATCGATCAATACATACCGAAATCATAGCGGCAAAAGGAATTAGGTAAAAGAAACTATGGATAAAATATTCAGGGATTATGATCGCAAACGTATATCCCACAAGGGCTAAAAGCAGGCTTATCATTATTATCTTGAAATAGTGATTATTTCGATCCCAGGCATCCAAAAACGACAATACCAAAAATGCCGATGAAAAGAGTACAGCCGAAGGGAGAACAATCAGCAAAATCAAATTCATGGAAGGCATGTTATACCAAAAATACTGAAACCCGTTTCCATCGAGAAAGAGACAGGTCAAAAAAGAGACGAGGGCGAAAGTTATGAATGCCGTATAGATGCCCTCCTTGAACCGTAGTCGCATAAAAAGGCTAAAAAAGAGCCCCATAACAATTACTCCATATGCGCCGCCAAACATGCCCATCACCCAATAGGAATCTCGTAAAAAATGATTTTCCGACTTCAATTCAAAAGCAAAGAAGGTAGATTGATTTGAACGTATTTTGATTACGATTTCCAATTCATCACGTTGAGGCATTTTGTGTACCAGATACCTGTGATTCACATTTCTATCGTCAAATTGACAATTCGTACCTATGGCATTTTCGGTTTGCACTTCTCCATCGATCCACATTTGCATTTGAGAAATTCGGCTATCGGTGCATAATAAATAAAAACTTTCCTGAGTCAACAATTCGCCTTTTAGCTTAAACGCCATCCAATAGGTATACTTCTTGTTTCGAGTCCCTTGCAGAATCTTTTTTGACTTTTGAAACAACCCCGGACTGTGACTAAAGTCTTCAAAAGTCAATGTTGAGTTGACATCTATATACTGATCCATCTCGCTCACGTAGATCTTACGTTTCAATTCATCAATTACAATTGAACTAGAACCCAAGGCATCCGCTAAACATAGAATTGAGAAAAACAAAATCGAAGTTACAACCCGAATTACATCCCAATGAATTCTACTTTGAGACATGATCATTTTAACTGCAAGGAACGCCAAAGACAGAGCAAAGTGCAAAACGATTGCAGGAATACAGACCATTACCTTAGCGATCTTTGAGAATTCATTGAGAACGTTGTAGGTAAAAGTCAATGGCATGCGAAGCGAAATATTTATTATCCCAAGGTAGAGTTAATCTACCCCTCGAAATTAATAACATTCTTATTATTTCAATATCAATAATGACATTGCTTGAAGTGTATAGCAATTGATAAACTTATAGTTAATATTTATTTCCACGACAAAACCTTTATTTATTGGGCAATAATTCCATAATAACAAATTTTTATTTGATTATACGCCATTAATAATTTAACTTTGAGTTTAATTTTTAACAATAAAGTAGAATTACATGTCCACAGTTACCGAGAATAAAGACATCCTTAATGGTGGTGAATTCATCATAAAAGCATCCCAAAGTGACAACACTTTTTATCCCGAAGATTTTTCCGAAGAACAAAAAATGATCCAGGAAACGGTATTCGACTTCAACAACAGTGAAGTATATCCGAATATGGAAAAGATTGAAAAACAAGAAAATGACATTGCTGCCACGCTGTTGGAAAAATTTGGCTCTTTGGGTCTTCTTGGCACGCATATGCCTGAAGTATATGGGGGTATGGACATGGATTTCAACACCAATACGATCATAGGTGAAGCCGTTGGACCATCCGGTTCTTTTTCTGTAGCATACAACGCACATACCGGAATTGGAATGTTGCCTATTTTATACTTTGGCACAGAAGAGCAAAAAAATAAATACCTCCCCAAACTTGTTACCGGTGAATACAAAGCATCCTATTGTTTGACAGAGCCGTCGAGTGGTTCTGATGCCTTATCCGCAAAAACAACAGCAATATTATCCGAGGATGGAAAGCACTACATCCTAAACGGTCAAAAAATGTGGATAACCAATGCTGGCATTGCGGATATCTTCACCATTTTCGCCCAAGTCGACGGTGATAAATTTACAGGCTTTATTGTAGAAAGAGACAGCGCAGGATTGTCGCTTGGAGAAGAAGAGAAAAAAATGGGTATCAAAGGATCTTCAACCAGAATGGTGTTCTTGGAAGATGTTAAAGTTCCTGTTGAAAATCTGTTGGGAGAAATAGGCAAAGGCCATCTCATTGCATTCAATGCACTGAATACGGGAAGACTCAAACTTGGTGCATCCGTACTTGGAGGATCAAAAATGGTTACAAAAGTAAGCATCAAGTATGCCAAGGAAAGAGTACAATTCAAGCACCCGATCAGCTCATTTGGAGCGATTCAGCATAAAATTGCAGAAATGGGCATTCAGAACTTTCTATCAGAAAGTGTACTGTATCGAACTTCCAGCCTTATCAATGATAAAATTCAAGAGTTAAAATCCAAAGGTGAATCGTATAGCAACTCCAAACTTAAGGCAGCGGAAGAGTATGCTCTGGAATGCAGCATTGTAAAGATATTAGGCTCAGAGGTACTTGACTTTTGTGTAGATGAAGGAGTACAAATTCATGGCGGAATGGGGTATTCTGAAGAAAGCGATGTGGCAAGAGCTTACAGAGATAGCAGAATCAACAGAATCTTTGAAGGCACAAATGAAATCAATCGTATGGTCATTATCAATACGATCCTGAAAAAAGCCATGAAAGGTCAATTGGATATTGTCACACCGGCACTCGCTGTTCAAAGCGAATTGCAAAATCAAACGACCGATCCAGCTAGTTTTGACGAACCGTTTGAAAGAGAAAAATCCACTATCCACAGCTTCAAAAAAGTCCTTTTGATGATCTTAGGCAGTTCCGCCAAATTGGCAATGAGTGGAAAACTTGACCTCAAAAAAGAACAGGAGTTATTGATTAATATGGCGGATATCGTCATCGATATTTTTGGAGCAGAATCAGCCCTATTGAGAGTATTGAAGATGCAGGACTCAAAGCAGTACTTAAAAAATAAAGACATATATGATCGTTTGATACAAACGATATTCTATGAATGCGCTCACAGAATCTATAAATCTGCTTTAGATGCAATTGCGGGATACATTTATGAAGAAAAGCAAAGCGAATTTGTTGCTGGCTTTAAAAAATTCACCAAGTATCCTTTACAAAATGTCAAAGAGCACAGAAGAGCAATTGCAAAGTTGATGATAGAGAAAGGGGATTATGCTTTTTAATTAATTATTGAATCCTTTACTGTAGGATTTCCAAGCATTTTCCAAAAGATGTGATTCGTTGAACAAACAGATCACATCTTTTTTTATCCACAAACCCTAAATACACACATCTTTCGACGCACAGACATTATGATGATTTCTTAAAAGGAACCATGTCCCTAAGACTGCTACTTCTCAGCCAAATACTTAACCAAACCACGACACCAAAAACAACTGGAAACAATTGATTGAATAGAGGGTCATTGTGAATGAGATGTGTAGACACTGCTCCGCCTAACCAACCGGTTAGCAAAATAGCACCTAGAATGGTGGTTCGAGGAACTATATATAGCATTGTACTGATCAATAATACGATTCCAAGGTAGAATACCGAAGAAGATGGAATGCCCATTTCGGTAGCACCTTGAACAGCCATTTCGGTTCGAAGAATGTTCATTGCTGCACTGGAAAGCATCATAAAACTAACGACTGCCTGAAGGATGTAAGAAATCCAGATGACCACCTTGGAGGAATAAATGTTTTTCGTCATGATTGAAAAGTTAATAGGTAACAATATAAAGCTCAAGACACAACTGCCGATAATTCAACTTTAGAAATAATGATGATTATTTCTTCTTTTAGTAAGGTAACAAATTCCGCTGAGAATAAACGCATCACGAATGTCTGTAAAAAAGTGGAGGGGCTTGGTATGAGCCCCTCCTTAAGGAAACAATTTATTGTAACCCCATATTAAAGGTCCTATTCGATTATGATCATCTTTTATTTCAATATCATCATCGAACGGTATTTCTTATAGTAATACTCTGGAAACAGGAATCTCTTGAGGGGTCACCCTCTACTATTGTTGACACTGCGGGATTTACCTTGCTTAGTGGATATGCCTACCATGTAAGTAGGGCACTTTCAATAAGACCTTTCTACCTTTTGGTGTGTGGAACACAATCTTTGTACTATTTGTCCAAGGATTGAGGCTATTGCGTTTAAAAGTAATTGATTTTTAAGGGTGTTCTCAATTTCAGCTTGCCTGTAAATATCTACTGTTCTTGTAACAAGAATCTCGCCAAAAATAACTTCTCATTTCAAACCATTTAAGCGAGAAGCAAATATTAACCTTTATCCCATATTAGAATTTAAAAGTCGTATTAGCTGTCCAGACAAAAATAGTACACATAAGATTTAGTAAAAAAACAAATACAAAAACACCAAACTGTTTGGAAATAAAAAATCCTTTCTTTTTGTCGAAGAAAGGATTTCTGTTATTTTATTTCTGAAAAGGTTTAATCTTCTTCAGCGAAGGACGGATCAACAATCACTCTTCCACAATGCTCACAAGCAATGATATTTTTCATTATTCCAATCTCGATGATTTGCTGAGGTGGAATTCGATTAAAACATCCTCCACAAGCACCTCTATTAACCGTAACAACAGCAAGACCATTCCTGTAACTGCTGCTTATTTTATTATATGACTTAAGCAATCGCTCATCAATTGTCTTTCTTGCTTTTTCGGATGCTTTCTTAAGTTTTGCCTCCTCTTTTTCTGTCTTGCTAATGATCTTCTCTAGCTCTACTTTCTTGTCTTCAAGATCACTTTTCTTCGCCTCAAATCTTTCCTCTGCTTTCACAAGCGCCTCCTCTTTCAAAACTTTTCCATTCTTTGTATCATTAATTTTCTTTTCTGACAATTGAATCTCCAATTTTTGCAATTCAATTTCTTTAGTCAGCGCATCATACTCACGGTTATTTTTTACATTATCCAACTGAGAATTATATCTCTCAATTAATGCTTCTGATTCTGCTATATTGGCCTTATGATTGTTTACCTCTGATTCTATATCATTTATACCTTCTTTAAGCTTGGTAATTCTAGTCTCAAGTCCAATGATTTCGTCTTCCAAATCACTTACCTCAATTGGCAATTCTCCTTTCAAAATCTCGATTTCCGCCAACTTCGAATCGATTTGTTGCAAACCATACAGACTTTGCAATTTTTCTTTAACTGACTGTTCTTGTGTTGCCATATATTCTACGAATTGTTATAAATAATTAACAGGATTAGTGTTCACTTTTGTGCAATGGGCTGCAAAGGTACTAAAATTTCTACTTATTAGTTCTTGTAACAAATTGATTGTGAATTGCTCACTTTCATAGTGTCCTATATCAGCAATTACAATACGGTTGTTCGCATCAAAAAACTCGTGATATTTGTAGTCTGATGTTATAAAAACCTGGGCTGTGCTCCGTATTGCATCTTTTAACAAAAAGCCTCCCACTCCACCGCAAACAGCTACATTAGAAACCCGGTTGCCCAACAATTGTGTATGCTTGACCACCTTAACATTCATTTTATGTTTCAAACTTCGTAAGAAATCCATTTCTCCCATAGCCAATGGAAGATTCCCTATCACACCCGAACCTACCGGCCCCGCGGATTGATCAATTTCCTTTTTTACAACAAGAGGTCTGATATTTTCAAGCCCAATTTGTTGAGCAATCCTTTCATTCACACCATTATATATAACATTATCCAAGTTGGTGTGAATAGCCATGATGGCAATATCATTTTTAATAGCCTTTATGATTGCTTTTTCAACGTAATTAGCTCCATTGAATCTTTTGAGGCCTCTGAATACAATAGGATGATGCGCAACGACAAGATTTGCACCCATTTGTATTGCTTCATCAATTACTGCTTCAGTACTATCCAGGCATGTAATAGCCCCACTGCATTCTTTTTCACGATCACCCACTATCAATCCTGCATTATCATAACTCTCCTGATACTCAAAAGGCGCAATCGAATGCAAAAAATCAAATATTTCTCCTATCGTGGTTCCCATCGCTTATATATTTTCCATTTTATTAATAATTGCGCTACTTGAAAATCCTTCTACAAACTTGATCAATTCCACACGTCCTCCCTCATTCAAAACAAAATCTGCTCCCACTATATTTTCCATTGAATAATCGCCTCCTTTAACCAAGACATCCGGATTGATCTGTTGGATCAAAAGTAGCGGTGTGTCTTCTTCAAAGGGAATAACCATATCCACGGAAGCAAGTCCTGCAAGTACTGAAATGCGATTCACCAATGATTTCACGGGCCTGTTTTCTCCTTTCAATCTCCGTACAGAGTCATCTGAATTAAGTCCTACCACCAAAAAATCACCGAGTTCCCCTGCTTTTTCCAAATAGGTAATATGCCCCTTATGCAAAAGATCAAAACATCCGTTGGTAAAGACAATTTTTTGATTGTCTCTCTTTAACTCTTCAATCTGAGAAACTGCTTTGTCCAACTCAACTATTTTCTCTTGAAATTTCAATCGATTTTGTATTTGTTTAATGTGCTTCCAACCAATTTTCACCGGTATCCATTCCTACCAAGATAGGGACGGTAAGACCTGGAATGGCCGTTTTCATTTTATCCTCTACCATTACCTTCAACTTATCCAACTCTGGTCGGTACACATCAAATACCAATTCATCGTGCACCTGAAGAATCATTTTTGACTTGTACTGATCTTCCTCCAATTGCTTTTGGATATTGATCATAGCAATTTTGATCATATCAGCCGCCGTTCCTTGAATTGGAGTATTGATCGCCATTCGTTCGGCATTGCTTCTTGACAATCCGTTTTTACTATTGATGTCTCTTAAGTTTCTACGACGGCCAAGTAAGGTCTTTACATAACCATTAGCTCTGGCAAACTCTATGGTATCATCCATATATTGCTTCAAGCCTTGAAATTGCTTGAAGTATTCCGCAATGAGTTCGGTGGCTTCTGTTCGTTTGATATTCAATTGACGTGATAAGTTTGTAGCTCCAGCGCCATACGTTATTGAAAAGTTGACCGTTTTGGCATTTCGTCTCTGGTCGGCTGTCACTTCATCATACGGCACATTGTATACTTTAGCAGCTGTGGCACGATGAAAATCATTCCCTTGTATGAAAGCTTCCATCATCGCTTCGTCTTTGCTTATCTCGGCGATTAACCGCAATTCGATTTGAGAATAATCGGCTGCAAGCAGGATATGATCCTGATCTCTGGGTTCAAAAGCCTTTCTTATTTCTCGACCTGCTTCATCCCGAATTGGAATATTCTGCAGATTTGGATTGTCCGAACTTAATCTTCCCGTTGCCGCTCTTGCTTGATTGAAATTACTGTGTACCCGATTTGTTTTGGGATTGATCATCAACGGCAGTGCATCCACATAGGTAGATTTCAATTTCGAATATTTTCGATACGTAAGTATTTTATCAACGATCTCATGATTTACGGCCAATTCCGTCAATTTGGCCATATCGGTCGAATATTGTCACGAACTTGTTTTTCTCCAACGATAAGGTATTTCCAGCTTGTCAAATAAAACTTGCCCTACTTGCTTAGGGGAACCAATATTGAACTCAACTCCTGCATCAGAATAAATCTCTTTCTGAATATTTTGGATCATCCCCCCCAATGTTTTGGAATACTCTTCAAGAAATTCTTTGTTGATTCGGACACCTTCAAATTCAACAGCAGTGAGTACTTTTATGAGAGGTTCTTCAATTTCGTGATACAAGTCAAATATTTCATTTTCCTTTAGCATTTCTACAAAAGGCTCTTGCAATCGAAGCGTCATATCCGCATCCTCTCCAGCATATTCCTTCACCTTTCCAATTTCAACATCTCTCATGGTCAATTGATTTTTACCCGCCTTTCCAATCACATCGGTAATCGGAACCATTTTGTAGTCCAAATAGGTCTCAGCCAGATAATCCAATTTATGCCTTAGGTCTGGCTCACAGAGGTAATGCGCAATCATAGTATCAAAAAACTTTCCACCGAGAATCACATCGTACCATCGCATAACCAGAGCATCATACTTTATATTTTGCCCAACGATTTCAATAGTTGGGTCTTCTAAAACATCCTTGAACTCTGCACATATTTTTCTGGTTTCTTGCTGATCTGCTGGTGTAGGAACGTAATATGCCACGCCTTCTTCGTATGAAAACACCAAACCTACCAGTTCTGCAAGATTGGCATCAATATGCGTAGTCTCCGTATCAAAAGAAAAAGAAGTCAATTTTTTAAGATTGCTCGCCAATTCTTTTCTTGCTTCCGGAGTGTCTACTAATTTGTAGTCGTGCTCAAGTGTGGTAATGTCTTTCTTGGCAACAGAATACGATTTTTTGGTTGCTGCTATTTCCGCCGATGTGGCATTGGTATAGGTCGTAGCGAACAAATCACCTTGTTGGGCTTTAGGTTGCGAACTTCCTCCTTGTCCTAGGATCTGATGCGCCAACGTTCGGAATTCTAACTCCTTAAAGATCTCTTCGAGTTCGTCTCGGTTAAATGATTCCGTAATGTACCTATCTGCATCGAATTGTATCGGCACATTGACATCTATGGTAGCCAGACGATAGGATAACCTGGCTTGCTCAGCATACGTCTCCAGATTTTCTTTTTGCTTACCCTTTAACTGCTCCGTACCGGCCAGAATTCCTTCCATTGAGCCGAATTGTTTTAGCAACTTAATCGCTGTTTTTGGACCAACTCCCGGTACGCCTGGAATATTATCTACACTATCCCCTTGTAGTCCCAATACGTCAATGACTTGTAGTACATTTTCTATATCCCACTTTTCCAAAATCTCCTTCTCCCCCAGAATATCGATTCCATTTCCTTGGCGGGAGGGTTTGTACATAAAGATATTCGGAGATACCAGCTGTGCATAATCCTTATCCGGAGTTACCATGTACACTTGGAATCCTTCTTTCTCTGCTTGCTTGGCTAACGTACCGATGGTATCGTCGGCTTCATATGTAGGTACTTCAACAATAGGTATATTGAATGCTTTGACAATTTTTCGGATGTACGGAAAGGCAATCGTAATATCTTCAGGAGTCTCTTCCCTATTCGCTTTGTATTCCGGATAGTATTCATGTCTAAATGTCGGACCTTTAGGATCAAATGCAACCGCAATATGAGATGGTTTCTGATTGACCAATAGGTCCCATAAGGTCCGCACAAAACCAGTAATAGCTGATGTATTTACTCCTTTAGAATTGATCAATGGTCTGGTAATAAATGCAAAATGAGCCCGGTACACGAGAGCATGTCCATCCAGTAAAAAAAGTTTCTTTTCCGACATAGAAATTCAGGTAGTTTGTAAGAAAGGCTAAAGTACAATTGATAATTAATAATGAATAATGTACAATTGATAATTATTGGAAATATTGAATTGTAGGGGACAGTGTATTTCAGTGAACAAACGCGTCGAGTTAAATCAGCAGGACATTCAGCAATCGTAGTAATCTATCAAATCTTGTCAATCTCTTCAATTTCCTCAATCATTCAAATCTTTCAAATCTTCAAAACCAAAAAACCGAAAGCAATTTTCATCACTTTCGGCTTTTAATCTTGTGTAGTTTTCTCCATTTCCATTATAAGGAAGAGATCATAAAAAAGAGTAATACCACTAACATTGTGCCCGCCAACATCAACCTAGCATCCAGCTGACGGTGCTCGTCTTTTAATCGAATCATTGAGTTTTGGTTTTAATAGATCGAAATGCTTGAGTTCACTTCTTCCTATAATTACGTTACTATCAAAAATTCGAAAGTCAGTATTAATTGGGATCGCCATTCATTTTCATGCTGATTATTCAATACGACTTTCAAATCATCACAAACAAGAATGCCAATATGATGCCATCAGAATTTTTTCTAATGTGTTAAGTATACCAATTTATACCCCCATTTTTTGGGTAGAATACAGGTATAAGTTTGGATAAGGTATTATCAACTAATTATGAGCATTTTTTGTATGCTTATTTATTTAATGTGTTTCATAGTACTTTTTTTTATTATTTGATAATTACCCAAATTGATTTCAATTATTTTAAAAAAAGTATCTCAACGAATACATTTTCCGCTAATCCACTTCATTTTTCTAGATTTCCACAACTAAAAGAACATAATTTTGTTTAATGTTTTTGACAAAACACCTAAACAACGTTAATTATATATTCTGATTAAAAAATGTAGAGACATGTTAAAAGAAGGAGATAAAGTACCAGCCTTTTCACTTCCTAATGAAAAAGGGGAAATCATTTCAAACGAATCACTTTTAGGAAAAAAATACGTTTTGTTTTTCTATCCAAAGGATGATTCACCAGGTTGTACGAAGGAAGCGTGTAGTATAAGAGATAACTACAAATACTTCCAGAAAAACGGCTATGAAGTATATGGTGTAAGTCCAGACAAAGAAAAGAAGCATCAGAAATTTATTGATAAATATGAGTTTCAGTTCTCATTACTGGCAGATACTGAAAAAGAAATGATTAATGCCTTTGGTTACTGGGGTCCTAAGAAGTTCATGGGAAGAGAGATTGTGGGAGTATACCGAACAACAGTTGTAGTAAACGAAGTAGGTATTATAGATACAATCATCAGCAAGGTAAAGACCAAGGAACATGGCCAACAAATCATAGATGCACTTGAATCGAAAGAAGTAAACTCTTAAGTCACCTGCACCTCTAAGTAAAAATTTTTAGCTCTGGATTTTATCTGTACCTGTGTAAACTATCAAAGATATAGGATGGGAATAACATGAGGTACGTATACTAAACGTTCATAATAAATTATAATTCAAAGCAAAAGCCCCCAATTTATCTGGGGGCTTTTTAAAAAATGTAAGAACACAGGTTGAAACGCTTATTCCAACTCACTATTAAGACCAATTAAAACCCATATCATACTCATCACTATTTATGTATCACAAATTTGGTAAGTTGATCTTTGTAACGCACCATATATATACCACTCTGTACATGATTCAAGTCAACTGAGAACCGCGACTCTTTCATTTTTTGGTTGTAGATCAATTGTCCGTTTAACGAATATATTTTCACATTTTCGTTTTTAGCTATGGCACCTTCGTAGGCAATGGTAATTAATCCATCCGATGGATTTGGAAATACCATTAGTTCTTTATCAAACTGCAAATCTTTGTCTTCTGTATTCGTAATTTTTCCTTCCCCAGTATCAAAATCAATTTCAGCAAATTCTTCGGGATAGGTCGATTCATTTATTGCTGCAAGAAGCCACGCTGCGGAAGCATGCCCTTTGGTGTCGGTATCTTCAGACCAAATCTCAAGTTGCGCCAGCTCAGATGACCCAATATCCAATATTGTTGCTCCTTCCAACTGCTGCGCAATTGCCATACGCATAATGTTGCTCTGATAATTGTTATTAACAGTAGATTCAAAATCTTCCAATATGGCATCGGCTGTAGTGATATCCCCTTTCGACATATAAAGCTGAGCCAATTTTACTTGTACGTTGGAATGTAATCCTTCCATTTCAGGAATGGCAACAGAATTCAGTACATTAATAGCCGCATCTTGCCATAATGTATTTTCTGCTACAATCGTATCGATCTCAATATATTGGCGTACGATATCTGAAGTCATCAATTCCAAAGACCTTCTTTCTTCGAGAATCTCATCTTCAAGAATTGCTCGCGGTGATACAGGTCCCTGTTCGTTATTAATGGCATTCATTAAATCCTCAGAAAATGGAGGATTGAGCGTATTCAGCGTATTTAGAATGTCAACCGTCAATGAAGAATTAGCAATTAGAATCTCCGTTTTTTCTTCATCTCCAAGTGCATTCGGTCTAATTAACATCTCTGTCATAACTTGATCTGACAAATAAGGAGAGGCCTCCATTAGCGTATTGAACAAACTGGAAGGATCTGATTGGGTATTAATCTCATCAATTAAGAAAGCTGTATCTCCATTGTCTATAACGCCTATCTTAGAAATCAATCCATCTCGAATCACTCGATGATGCAGCTCGTCCAAACCAGCCTTCGCGATTTTATCCGTTGTTAAGTAGTAGTTTTTACTTTTGGAGCATGCGGCAGGGTTATACGTTGAATTACAAACATTCAGAATAAAATTCCAATTACATGCCGGTATATAATTTGAGGGTGCTGAATGTGCATTGTATGTAAAAGTGCTGCTGGTAGGCGTATTCCAGACTTCATAGCCTTGGCTGCAAGGTGCGTGATCAAAATAATTCGATGCCGGCGTTGTACTGCTGTTGCACGTTCCCTGCGGGCTGGCTATCCTGCCATTATGGCTTACAACTGCGATACTTACGGATTGTGTATTGTAAAATTCATTGCAACGGTAGAGCAAGCCATCGTTTCTACCATGGGCCGCTACAGCCGTATTAATACCCGTGAATTTATTCAGCTTAACAGCTTCGTTAGATCCTACTCCAATATTAGTATTATTGGTATATACCCCATAATTGGCTTGGGATTGTGTATTCATGGTATTTCCTTCTACTTCAAAACCTAATGCATCTCGGATATAGATCCCGTAATTTTGATCATATGGTTTATGAGGAAGCGTCCATCCTGGAGGCAAATTAATATTAAACTCACTATTACTTACTGTGGAATGATCCATACCATTTATATAAACGCCTCGCCAATTGTCTTTGAAAAGGCAATATTCAACATCTACTGTATGCATTGGATTCCAACTTGTTGCATATACTCCATACGCTAAGCCTTCAAATACATTCTCCTCATAACTATTGCACGGAGAGCCCAATTGAGGAATGCTCGTACAACTTCCTTTGACCGAAAACGAAGACTCGTCACTATAAATCCCGTACCCACGATTTAGTATATTCGAATTCAATGTGGTCAACGTATTCTTGAAGCTGGATTTACGGATATTGATCCCATCCACATACAAAAAATGGATATGCTCGTCGGGGTGTCCATCCCCGGTATTGAGTGTTTTGGTAGTGTGAAAATCACAATCGGTAAAGTAACTTATATTCGGTGCAGGTTTTCCTGCCAAAGAACCCGCATAAGAAGGATATTTATTCGTATAAAACCAAAATCTTGCATCTACTACATTGTTTAAGAATTGGGTACTGGTGGCTTCTACAATTCCACCACTGTACGCCATAATTGCGTTGATCGCATTTTCAACTACAGCTCCATTTTTTGTAATCAAGCGTCCATGATGATAGTAGCCACTTTCTGGCCATTGTGTTTTTGCCTGATCACCATCCAATTGAATTCCATACCATGTTTTATTCTCAATATCCGTAATGGTTCCTTCATCTATTATTAATGTTCCATTTTCTTCTACAATGATACTCGCTCCAGGAGGCATATTTACTTTACATCTGATGGTAAGTGTCGCTCCGCTTTTAACCACAATATCACCATACATTCGGATATCAAAATCCCAGGTTTCATCTTGAGTGACCAAATGATCCAACACATAAGTAGTATTCGGCTCAAAATACTTCCGCGCTGAGGATAACATGGATGTTCGGTGAACCCTTCCCAGTTGCTTCGTAGTAGCTTCTCTTGTTGATTGTGTCGTAAAAGCTCCCACCCAGTTTTTTGAACACGTATCATCAGGCCCCACATTGCACCAATTTGCCACGGGCATCGCTAACTGCGGACATCCATTGGTTCCTCCAAAAAAATCATCCAAATAATCAAAATTTGTCGTTGACATCGTTTCCGGGCAGCAGGTAGCGGAATACGTATGCAATAATCCCAAAACGTGTCCCAATTCATGAAAGAGATTGTTGGCCAAACCCAAAGCATCCCAACTTAAATTGCTACTGCCCTCAAAGACCTGATTATAGTTGGTCAGGACAATAAACTGATTATAGTTTAGATTAGTATAGCTGGGCAATGTGGTAAATCCTCCCGGATACCCACCATTATCACCGTTAAAAAATACATTGAGCTCAGTATCCAAATTTTGTCCCAGATTATTTAACATGGCTGATGCATTTGAAGAACCATATAAAGATGGATCATAATCAAAATGAACATTTTCAAGTTTAACCCGAATTCTGGAATCAGGCAGTGTACAATTACTGCCGCAAACACATGTCTGAGGATTTAAAGGAGGGGCAATTGTACTGAATAGGTTATTTACATGGGAAACAATCATATTTAGAAAATTCAAATCTGCCGATGTATTTTCAAAGTTTCCTTTGTTTCCAACCTGGGTTGAATTCTGAATGGAGTGAAAATTCATTCGAATCGTTTTAACACCCTGATTCATGGCAGGGGAGAAATTTTGTTGCAGTTTATACCGATCCGGGTTGCCATTAAGGTTATTGCCTTGGCAAATCGCTCTTACCGAACTCCCCCCCTTACTTTCTTCAAAATCGGAGTAATAGTCACAATTCAAAGGTAAATCGCTTTCAAACTGAGCTTGGACGCCTGCACTATACAAAAGCATCACTAAAAACAGACATTGAAACATAAATCTTGTATTCATATTCATTCGTATTTAAATTAAGAAATAGTATATCCGATACCCCTGGCCCGAAAACTGATGCTACTGGGACTACCTCATCAGTGGGCTAACTCAAAAAACTGAGGATATTTATAAGGACGAGTCCCCCAAATTCAAATCTTGGGAGAGCCTCATTCACCCCTAAAAGCACAGCAATGGCATTTCGTGACATTCTTTTGTGTTCTTTTTTTTTAAACCTTCGGCTTTCTGCGAATCATTACATAAAAATGTTTGCTAAGACATATACTCTTTCTCTTATCTTCAGTGGAAGAATAGTATATCAACTATTTAGAAAAATGGAATTCGCTTTTAATGTCGAAACTAAATCTTATGTGCTATTTCTAAATTGCGTTCATATTTCGAGTGAAATGAGTGTCCATCAGATGAGCAGCAGTAATTGAGTATATGTTGGATCAAGAGAAAAAATTGGAGGGGAAAGTATTTGGCGACACTTAAAACCTCCTGAGATAGGAAGAAGAGGTGCAGGTTTCACGGAATCAAGGTATAAGGATCGATTTTTAGACATATATACATGTCTCATAGAGCTAACCTATGTGCCTTACACCATAGACCTCCAAACCTTGATTTAATAGAGCATCAATTGACCTTTTCTTGAGTTTGACACCAAATAGATCTAACTAACTGATAATCAGACATAGCACTTTCCAATCGGCTCACTACAAACCGTTCAAATGTACAAGTCCTCTAATTTTTTCTGAGTT
>JBCCVV010000034.1:0-39848 GCA_039194925.1 Bacteroidota bacterium | reverse complement strand
TTAATCCACGAAAAGGGTTGCACGAGATACAGTTTCGAGCATCCAGTTCCGATGGGGTTTACAATAAAAATGAAACACTAATCCGATTGAAATTTCTTGAAGTTTGGTACAATTCGAACTGGTTTAAAATGGGTGTCGGAATCTTGCTTGTCGGAGGGGTATTGGCTTGGGTCATTTGGTACAATAGACAAAAACGAAATCAATTGCAAAAGCGATACAAGCTCACTGAAGAGATCAATCAATTGAAATTGCGGGCGCTTAATGGTCAAATGAATCCACACTTCGTATTTAATGCAATGAGTTCAATACAGCAGATGATTGGTGCTCAAGACAATAAATTGGCCATGACCTATTTGAGCAAATTTTCCAGACTACTGCGCCACGTGATTAATTATTCCGCGGATTCATGGGTTGCACTGGACGAAGAGTTGAAATTCATCGAGCATTATCTTCAATTGGAGCAAGCCAGATTCGATGATCTTTTTGATTATTCCATACGCGTCGATCACAACTTGCAGGATAATTTTATAAAAATTCCTACTTTTTTCATTCAACCCCAGGTAGAAAATGCCATCAAGCATGGATTGAGAAATAGTAAGCGGAAAGGTCTTATTACAATTGAAATTAGCTCGAAAGGACCCGATATTACAATTAAGATCGAGGACAATGGAATTGGCAGAGAGCAATCCAGACACATTAATTCGATGTCCAACGATTTTACGAATAAAGGCATCGAATTGACACAAAAAAGAGTGAATCAGCTGAAAAATCAAGGATACAAGGCAAGTTTTACAATTGAAGATTTAAAGGCGAAAAATGGAGATGCGCTTGGAACACGAGTCGTATTGACATTTACAACAGAAAAACCAATAATTAATGCATGAAAGCAGTGATCATAGAAGATGAGGTTCGAAATCAGAAAATCCTACAACAATTGCTTGAGGAAGGATGTCCATCTATTGAGGTAGTAGGTGTTGCAGAGACCGTTGTGGACGCCAAATCATTGATTCTGGAGCAAAAACCAGAATTGATATTTCTCGATATTCAATTAAAAGATGGAACGGGATTTGACCTTTTGATTTCATTGGGGAGTGAAGTGCCTTACGTGATATTTACTACGGCCTACGATCAGTATGCACTGAAAGCCTTTAAATTTTCCGCGGTTGATTATTTGCTCAAACCGATTATCTCGGAAGAGTTAGTAGCCGCCGTACAGAAAGTGGAAAAGGATTCCATCCAAAATCAGAAGATCTCCATTAAGAATCTGATCAATAATCTGCGGGCTGAGACAAAAGAATCCGTTATCACCATTTCAGGTATTAATAAGGTGGAGTATGTAAAAGTACGTGACATTGTGAAGATCACAGCCAGTGGCGCATACAGTCAGATCAAATTACAAAATGGCGAATCGCATACCGTAAGTAAAGTCATAAAAGAGTATCAGGAACTTTTGGGAGAATATGGATTTTTTAGAACACATCAATCACATCTCATTAATATTAAAAAGGTGAAAACCTATTACAAAGGCGATCATGTCGTAATCATGGAAGATGGAGAAGAAGTGCCAGTTGCGCGAAATAGAAAGGATGATTTTCTTCGGGCAATGCATAAAATAGTGTTGGAATAGTTTAATTCTAAGTAATCTTGTAATGTTTCAAAGCATCTCAAATAGCACTATTTCTGGCTAATAAGTGACAAGTAATAATTTTAGTTAAATCGTCTTTCAAGTATTAGGTTTTTCCTCTACATGGTTTCAATTTTTGTGACCTTAAAATTACTCCAAAGCGTTGCAATAGTTCATGTTTATGGAATAATGAAACCTCTTGTGCTAATCTAACAGACTAAATTAATACCATTATCACAGTTAGTGATTATAATCTTATGCTGTGGTGTATAAATCCTTGAAAACTATAAGTATTTATACATGTGCATGGATGAACGAGTGTAAACCATATTGCGCTATAATTCTAGATGTAACATCGGTTAGAAATCGTGCTCTCGTGAGTACCTCTTAACGAGGCAAGGTTTTCTAACTAGGTGAAATTTTTCAGACTGGATATATAAATCAAATATTAATTCTTTATTCCCAATTATAAAAACTCATCTACTAAGTGTGAATTTCAAAATAATCCAATCGGATATGTACATAATTTTAAAGGAGTTTTTGAATTAAGTAAAAAGCACTTCCTTGAATATCTGAAAAAGCATAAGTATGAAACATCTTTTTTTATCAATTCTATTGATTGTTCCGATTTGTCTATTTTCCAATAATATTTATGTCAGTAATGTTGCGATTGAATCGCAAAACCTGGCGGAAGACTATTACATGATTTCCATGGATGTCTCCTGGTCCAATTCATGGCGCACATCCACCTACGAATCCAACTGGGATGCGGCATGGGTTTTTATCAAATACTCATTGAAAGATCAGCAGGCCTGGGATCATGCATTTTTGCACTATGTGGACGGAACCAATGATGGACATGTAGCACCAAGCGGTTGTACGATCAATACGGCCAACAATATATATGGTAATACAAGTCGGGGTGTAGGAGTATTCATTTATCGATCCTCAGATGGAATCGGAGATATTGGATTTGAAGGGATTCAGTTGCGATGGGATTACGGCGAAAATGGATTGACTGATGATGATGTAATCGAAATTTCTGTCAATGCTATCGAGATGGTATACATTCCAAGTGGACAGTTTTATGCAGGTGACGGACAGCGTGACTTTGGACAATTTGAAGCGGGTAATACTGGTAATCCGTATCTGATTACCTCCGAAGCAAGTATCACGCTTGGAGGTACGAATTCAAATAATCTATCGAATAATGATGCTATTAATATGCTTAATGCAGATGATTTTAATTATTCCACTACTCGAACCTTACCCTCTGATTTTCCCAAAGGATATGACGCATTTTATGTTATGAAATATGAAGCTAGTCAAGAGCAATATGCAGAATTTTTGAGACGATTGACATCGGATCAGCGCAATGAGCGTGATGGACCGCATTATGTAAATACTCAAGATGTATTTCCCATTAAAGATGGAAATTATTGGGCAGAGGCGAATCATCCATGGAGACCGGTGTTTTATATGTCTTGGATGGATGTGGCGACTTATCTGGATTGGGCTGGGTTGAGACCTATGAGTGAATTGGAGTACGAAAAAGCTTGTCGTGGACCATTAACAGCCGTTCCGAATGAACTTGCCTGGGGCAATAGTTCATGGTACATCAATGGAATGTTTGAATTTGCCTTTGAGGGTACTCCTGGAGAAATAATTATCAACGGAATGGGAGCTGGAGTTGGCAATGCGAATACCCACAGTATTTATTCTGGTGCAGCTGTCCCTGTACGGTGCGGTATATTTGCTGCGTCTGCTGTGAATAAAACCAGACAGGAAACTGGGGCCAGTTATTACGGAGTAATGGAGATGAGTGGCAATTGTTATGAATTCGTAATCAGTGTAGGAAATAGTAATACTCGTGATTTTTCGGGAAATCATGGTGACGGTAGCATAACCAGCTCAGGTAATGCTTCTTTCTTTGTTTTATCGGATTGGTCCTTTGCTAGTGCTATTGGATTGGGTTACAGATCTAGTGAGGTGTCTACGAGATATGGCGGGAATTACAATGACCCGGATCGGGAATTATGGCATGGAATACGTGGAGCCCGTAGTGCACAATAAACGAGAAAGCATGGAAAAGTCGTTATTCTTATTTACTCTGTTAGTTTGGATGTGTGTAAACTCGTATGCACAGAACAATTACATTTTCAATGGCAGTGCATCTGATGGTTATTCATTCGCCGGGATAGATCAGAAATCCAATAACGGTATTTTCTCAGGTGACCTAAATGACGGGTTTGACCAAAGGTACTTTTCTCAATCTTCTTCCAAATGGTATGGTGGAGTTGGAGATGGGTTTATGCGAGTTTATAGAGACTTCCAGAATATCAATTTCATTTTTAATGGATCAAACGATGACGGAATGGCTTTCTTGAAATATGAACAGGCAACCAATAGTCAATTATTTTATGGTGGGGATGATGATGGATTTGCATTTGGTCGAACCTATGTAGAAGATGTAAATGAAGTCTACGCCGGTGGGCGTGGCGATGGATTTAGCTCTTCAGGGGTCAGCAAGTTAATCTGGGATGGAGATGTAAGCAAGGATTGGTTGATGGCGGATAATTGGAATATACCGATGGTACCTACGATGAAACATTCCGTCTGTATTCCCAATGGAGTGTCCAGATATCCAAAATTAAGTGCAACCCTGGGAATTTCTATTGATGAAGTACATACGTACGCCAGTTCAGCTATTTTTATCGAATCCGGTGCAGAAATAAATGGTATTGAAGATATTAAGATAATTGTGAATGGTCAACTCATTGTGGCTGGTGATCTCTTTATCAATGCAGGCGGATCGGAAAGAATCGTTGGTAGACCAGAAGGACTAATACATATCTTTTCTGGAGGATCAATTGAGATTGATTAAATTCTGCTTTGGAGCTTTGATTCTTCGTTTTGTAACATAGATGGTTATATAAAGGATTTTCAGGGCATTCGGTATATGTCGTTGTGTGCTTCTTCAAAAAATTGAAAAGTTAGGGCAGATATTTAATAATCATTACTTGCTCTCCTTCAGCATTTTTAATGTAAAGCTCCCTAAAAGAACAATAACCAAAATCATTATGCCCCACAACCACCATTTATTGAAAATCGGGCTTTTGTCGTCGTTGCCACTCGAGAAGTAAATTGGGGCATCCAAAGTTGCTCGATTTATAGTTTCCGGAATATTATTTTTGAAATAAGAGATATCATAAAGTGGCCTATTGGCTTCCTCGTTTCCGAAACATAAAAATAGATTTTCGCTATCGTCGAAGCGTGTAATGAGGTGATAATTGGGACCTCTTATATTAAATTCCGAAAAATCCAGTGGCTGGTCATTAAAATTCTTCACGGTGACTTTGAACTTTTGAAATTGGCGATTAAAAAAGGAAAAAACATTTTCATTTACCGAACTGAGTGTACCTTGGTAAAGCTGAGTATATCTGTACCGCCAATCATTCCCCGATTGAAAACTATCGATTACAGCTTCTATTTTAATAGGGCGGTAATAATCCTTTTCGGTGGTACACTTCAATTCAATTTGGCTGACGGGAAATTTTCTGCCCAGATCCAGTTCAATGATGGTCGATCGATATTTTTCATCCTCCGTAATCTTTGGATTTTCAATGGTGTAGCTAGTATAACTGGATTTGGATTGTACTTCCTTGGTGAGTGTAGCTGCTCTAAGGTTTGGCCTTTTTAAAGAAGGAAAAGTGATACGATAGTAATTGAATTTGGATTCAGGAATAGAAAGATCTGTGTATTCGAACGATGTATTTTGATTTTTGATCGAAACAATTCTATAATTATGTGTTATACTCGACCATGAATTCTGATCCATACTTCCTTCCAGATGGACTTCCCAATCAAAATTTGGATTCGCAAAATCAAGATGAATGTTATTCACAGGTTCCTGGTTGGAAAGTTCAAAAGTATAGGAATTGAGACCCTTTGTTCTGGTAGTGTTGATTATTTTAAATTCAGCTTCTTTTTTTTCTTTTTTAGCTTCTTGAATATCAATAATGTATGGTTGCTCAATAGCCATTTGATTGCGCGGGTCAATACGATAAATCCTAAGGTCTGATAGACTTTCATTCGCTTTTGAAAATATTTCCTGGGGTAAAACAATGTCATTCCATCCCGTATCCGCCTGAAGTATTGCCGATCTATAGTTGTATTTGTCAACTTGCGCAATCCCAGCGGTAGTAAATAGTATCAATCCTAAAAGAAATATAGATCTAAGCTCCTTCATTGTCTTCTATTTTATATTTATTGTATAAAAATGAGGTCAACAATAGTAGTGCTCCGAGGGATATCATTACAATTGTTTTTGCAATAGTAGTAAGATGTGATAAATCATAAAAGAATAATTTTACTAAAGTGATTGCAAAAAGTGCTATCCCCAGTATTCTTAAATGTTTTTTCCGTTTCCAAATTCCTATAGAGATGACAATGACTGAGAAAATACCCCAGAAAATACTTAAGGCCAGACCATAAATTTTACGCTGTTCTGCCAAATCGAGCCAATGAATAAGTTCGCTCGTAGAAACCCACAATACCACCAAATAGAGCATAACTTCCGAACCAATTCGGATCCAATATCCTTTTTTGATTTTGGTGAGCAGAAGCTTTGTCGAAACTACTACAAGAGCCAATAGAATCATCGAGACGTATCGAACCCATAAAAATGAGTTGTCAAGCGCAAAATGTTCTTCACCAATTTGATGGAGATAATCATATCTCATTTCACTAAGATTCAATAATCCACCAGCAAGGAAACTCAAGATTACTAGAGCATTGATAATAATCATTGCCCATGTTGCTTTCTGCGAGTTGATCTTCTTATATAGAATAATCGAAACCAGCCCGGTATAAAGCAAGGTGAAATTCAAGAGCCATATAGTAGCACAATGGCGCAGCGTATCGTTAAAAATTCTGGAAAATATTGCATTTGATCCATCGTCGCTTATTGCTGTACGTACATATTGTTCAGAAAAATAATGTAGAATCTCTAAGCGAAATGTAAAGTATGCAGAAAGGATTAGTACGACAGGAAATGCATAATCCAAAATTTCAAGTATTCCTTTTTTAAGCGTGGATTGGGATCTCCACTCCGGTTTTCCATGTATCCAATTGATAGCGCCCAAACTGATACAAGCTATGATCGAAGTCAAAAAATGGGTATTTAGAAAAGGAGTTAATTGTATCTCGGATAGGTCTTCAATAAATCGAATCGATTGTAAAGAATAATATCCATCATTCCAATCCTGAATTAAGCTCAAAATGGCAATGGATAGCACGGCGTAGGACATATACTCGTAAAATGAGACATTTTTGCTTCTTCCAATGAGAAAAAGAACAACTGCCTCCAACGACCACATAATCGTAACCCAGTGTCCATCCAGCTGTATAGGAATCGCTAGGGTAAGACAAATCAATACCAATCCTACGATCAAATAGAAAATATTGCGATCCGCTAATTTTCGTCGATTGATAATCGTTGCGGCAATGAAATGAATGAATGCATTGCCAATTGCAAACACACCTAGAATCTCTCCACCAATGGCATGATCATAAAGCAAGTTGTATCCCAAAGCAAAAAATAGTAAGGCATTGATCAATAACACCGCAACATCTCCAATGCCATACTTTTTGAGATTGAGAAATTTATAGGAGATGAATATGATGTAGAACAGCGCGAAGAATAGCGATAAAAACCACCAGGCAAGAGCGAAATGCTGAGACTTATCATAATCAAATGCGATCCAGACAATGTAAATCAACCAGGTTAAGACAAATGCTGAATAAAACAAAATCTTCCAGTTCTTACGAAGACTGATGAAAGCGATTCCTGAATTTACCAAGGCCAGGTAAGAAAATAAGAAAAGTATATTGCCTGAATTGTCACTGAGCAAGAAGGGGATACAGATGGCACCAACCAAGCCGAGGTGGGCAATGATCTCTTTGTCGTATTGAAGTGCTGCTAAGACTGTAAATAGGGTAAATAACACCATTAACCCGAAAGCAACTTCCTGACCGATTAGATCATAAAAACTAAATGCAAAAAAGGTGATAAAATAAAAAATAGCCATTGCACCACTGACCAGGACTGCACTAAAATTGAGATATTTCTTTTTAAGCCACATTCCCAGACCCATTAGGATGATTCCTACCACATAGCCAATAACGATTCTCCCCAGTGGACTGATCAATTCATTATCAATAGAATACTTGGCACCAATAGCGACACCAATCAATAGTACAAGAATCCCAATTTTATTAATTAGATTTTCCCCTATTAACTTCTCAAAATCGAATGTTTTTGTTTGGTTGCTTTCTTCTCGTTGCTTACCCTGTCTGCGTTTTTTAGCTGCATAATACGCTGCCAATGGATCATTTGGTTCCGATTGAGTCGCGGAAATTTGAGATTGGTTTTCAACTTTTGTTGGCTCCTCATCCATCTTTATTACGGCCTCCGACTCTTTCACAGAAGGGGTTTCTTCCGAAATGACCTCCTCACTGTGCTGCCCGGCTGTCTTCAATCGAATGATCTCAAAACGCAAGTTGTCGATTTCTTTGGATACCGCATTGTGCATGGTCAAAAGTTCATCCAGCTTTGCACTAAGCTCTTCGATTTTGTTTTTGTCTTCTGCCATGATTTTCGCATTAGAGAGAATTAAAAATAGTCTTTTTTAGTCAGATTTAGGTTTGATGTTTACTCAGATCTATATTTCTCAGCATAGCTTAGCTTAGTGTTTGCTTGATGAACCTTGTGCCCTTTTGGTTAATTCAATGACTTTGCTGTTCAGAAAACCAAATGTATCTTGCAGAGCAAATTCTGGCAGTTGACCGAAAGATATCAAATACTCAGTTTTTATGGATGGTGGCAATTTGGCGTTTGCTTGTTTGCCTTTTTAGGCTTAATGGCCATCTGGTATCATATTGGTCGTAAGCAAAAAGATTTTGGCCAAGTATGGCTGGCACTTTCTATCCTTTGCTGGAGTCTTTCAGGAATGGTTATCGTGCTGTTTTATCAGGGCAAGATTGAACCGATTGACGAATTGAAGTTGACGGGGTGGTTGAGCATTCTCTCTTTGTTGAATAGCCTCTTTATTTTATTGGCCCTTCCATGGTTTAAGCATATTCCAAATTATATTGAACCCATCATCAAATCTCGATTTTGGGCCTTGATTGTCGGATTGCCTTTTTTGTTTTCATTGCTCCCGACCCTTAGCAAATTGATCACCGGACAGCAAAGTGGCTTAATTAGTGAATTGGATGTTTATTATTCTGTTTTGACATTGTTGGTATTGGGCGTGGTGTTGTGGGAGTCATTTGTCAAACGAAGATTACCCCTTTTAGCCTATTTGTCAATCCTTTGCATCTTGATTACATTTGCTGCACAACTTTACAAATTGTCGGATAATGATGTAAATCAAATCTTATTTTCCGCCATTTTCAAGACGTCATTGATCATGATCTTTTTTGCATTGGCTTTGAGTTGGGTAAAGGATTTGACGGAGAAAATCTCATCTTCCAGCACGGCCATCCATCTAAAAGCATTTCGCATTAAGAAAGATGAAAAGTCTTTTGTCAATAAGCTATCTCTTCAAGGAATTGCGGGCTCAAAGGAGAATATCGTAGACCTTAGCAATAAGAATTACGACCTGATGACTCGGTTTATCATTGAAAGAATGAATGGGGATGGATGGCTGGAAATAAAACCGAAATCTGATTCCAGATCTGGAAAAACTTTTGATATCAATGATCATAATGAGATAAAACGATTATTGGCCAGTATATTGGATGGCATCTATGGAAAGAATCTTTGGTCCAAGATAGAGCATGAAATTCCATTGAAATCTCTTTTGTTTGAAATGTCTTCACAGCGAGAACGGAAGATCAGATTGTTGATTCCAAAAGAAAATCTGGAGATTGGGTAATGAAAAAGATGCTACATAAAAAAAGAATCTGAGAATGGAAGCTATCAATCAATTCATCGCCGATTTCGCAAGTTTCGTTTGGGGACTACCACTTCTTGTATTATTGATAGGCGGTGGATTATATCTGTTGGTATGGAGTCGATTTTTACAGTTTAAATATCTGGGGCACGCAATCAATGTTTTATGTGGGAAATACGATGATCCCAATGATCCTGGGCAGATTAATCATTTCGAGGCTTTGACCACTGCACTCTCATCTACCATTGGTATGGGGAATGTGGCTGGCGTGGCAGTTGCGATTACGTTGGGTGGCCCGGGAGCGATATTTTGGATGTGGGTGAGTGGAATCATTGGCATGTCAACCAAATTTTTTACATGTTCACTTTCCGTCATGTATCGAGGAAAAGACAGTAGAGGAGAGGTGCAGGGTGGACCAATGTATTTTATTACAGAAGGGCTAGGGAAGGCATGGAAACCTTTTGCCATCTTTTTTAGCATTGCCGGATTAGTGGGAGCCTTGCCTGTTTTTAATGTGAATCAATTGACACAGGCCATTCGTGATATTGTCTTAGTACCCAATAATATTGAGGTTGGATTTATATCAAATCTTACCATTGGGATGATCTTGTTTGTAATTACCGCAGTAGTGATACTAGGTGGAATATCCAGAATTAGCAAAGCTGCTTCGAAGCTGGTCCCATTTATGGTCGTGCTTTATTTTGTATTCGTTTTGATAATTCTAATCGTAAATTACGATCGGGTACCAACCTATCTGTCCATGATCTTTACTGAAGCATTTACCGCTTCACGATATGGTGGTGATCCCATGTTTGGCGGTATGGTAGGAGGATTAATACTGTTGGGAATTCGACGCGGCGCCTTTTCCAATGAAGCAGGAATCGGAACAGCACCTATGGCCCATGGAGCAGCCAAAACCCGTCAACCCATTCGAGAAGGATTGGTAGCCATGCTGGGACCTGCAATCGATACGCTGATTGTTTGTACATTGACTGCCCTTGTCATTTTGGTCACGGGTGTATGGGAGACCACAGGGGCCAATGGTGTTAGTCTAACCGCTAATGCTTTTGAAAACTCGCTGCCCGGCATAGGCAATTATCTGCTCATGCTTTGCATCACCGTATTTTCAGTTTCTTCCTTGTTTTCGTATTCTTATTACGGCAGTAAGTGTATGTCCTATTTGATTGGTGCGGATAAGATGCATTATTACAATTATATCTATTTGCTGAGTATATTAGTAGCATCCGTTACATCTTTGGAAATCATGTTAAACCTTATAGATGGCTTTTTTGCGCTTATGGCGATTCCTACCATGGTAAGTACACTCATTCTTGCACCACGCGTTATGAAAGCGGCGAAAGTCTATTTTGAAGGGGTGAAAAATGCTTAGAAGTGTGATTGGTCTAAGGCAATTAATGAAATGTAACTACCCAGCTAAAATAATATTTCAATTAAAAAGCCTATTGGGCTTTACCATTTCTAACCCAGTATTGCAATCCTGGACTAGAAGTTAGTTGGAAATTCATTTTGGCGGCATTTTTGGTCAAAAATGATGACAAAATAAATCACGACCATAGGATTAAACTTATGACTGTGTAATTACAATGAAATAAGGTTTTTGTTTAATTGTATGATAATCAGTATTTTGTATGCAATTGTCAGTATCCGACTTACTGACATTTCATTTTCATTTCTGACATTTCACCAGTTTCAGGCATTAGAAATTCAATTTTCCAGCATTATTCAAAAACTCAGAAAATGAAATTCAAATCGCCTTTTGTACGAACAACTTTATCGCTAACTTCTATTTTTCTTCCTTTTTTACTTGCTGGACAAGAGCATAGACCGGGATTAGATGAACGAATAAACGATGCCTTTATGCCCGTGGCTAATTGGTGGGAGGCGTTGGTTTTTACCTCTGTAAATGTATTGGGTACGTCCGTTCCATTGGTCTTAGTCCTCTTATTATCAGGAGCACTATTTTTTACGACTTACTTCCAATTTGTGAATGTTCGAAGTTTTCTATTGGCTATTAAAGTGGTTCGGGGGAGATTCGATGATTTGGAAAAAGAAGACTTCAATGAACGTCCGCTGGTTAACGTCGTTGATGGAGATGTAGTGGATACCATCAAAGACGAAAGCCACCATGGCGAAGTCAATCATTTTCAAGCTCTGGCGACAGCGGTTTCAGGTACGGTTGGTTTAGGGAATATTGCAATGGTGGCCGTGGCGATTAGCCTGGGAGGTCCTGGTGCGACGTTTTGGATGGTAATCGCTGGTTTACTGGGGATGTCGACCAAGTTTGTGGAGTGCACATTGGGTGTGAAATATCGGGATATCGATGCTGATGGAACAGTCCACGGTGGCCCCATGTATTATATGTCCAAGGGAATGAAGGAATTGGGATTTGCTAAGCTCGGAAAGATTCTAAGTGTAGTTTTTGCCATTTTTTGTGTGGGTGCATCCTTTGGAGGGGGCAATGCGTTTCAATCCAACCAGGCCGCTGCTCAGATTATTGGAAGGTTTGGAATTGAAAGTTCTTCTGCCGGGACCGTAATAGGGCTCATTTTCGCCCTTTTGGTAGGTATTGTAATTATTGGGGGGATCAAAAGAATAGCGCGAGTCACGGAAAAGGTCGTTCCTTTCATGGCAGCATTTTACGTATTGTCAACACTGATCATTTTGGGAATGAATTTTTCCTTAATTGATGATGCTGTAAGCCAGATTTTCTCAGAAGCTTTTTCGCCAAGAGCAACAGTTGTAGGTGGTATTATTGGGGTTATGATCCAGGGATTCAGAAGGGCCGCATTCTCCAATGAAGCCGGTGCAGGTTCGGCGGCGATAGCACATTCAGCTGTACATACCAGATATGCAGCATCGGAAGGCTTGGTGGCTTTGTTGGAGCCCTTTATAGATACGGTTGTGATTTGTAGTATGACGGCTTTGGTGATTGTAATTTTTAATATCAGTGGGGCCTTCGAATATGGTGATGTGTTGAACAATGAAGTACTGCTTACTTCAACTGGCGAACGTATCGGTGGCGTCAATCTTACTTCCATGGCTTTTGACCATTCCATACCAGGGTTCTCATACATATTGGCTATTGCCGTAGTTTTATTTGCTTTTTCTACTGCCATTTCTTGGTCCTACTACGGTTTACAAGCTTGGAAATACTTATTCGGGAAAAGTAAACGAATGGATCTAGCGTATAAATTTACATTTTTACTATTTACCATATTGGGTGCTGCAGTGACCTTGGAAGCAGTTATTAAATTTTCAGATGCGATGATTTTGGCACTGGTTTACCCAAATATGATTGGGTTGTTTTTCCTGTATAAAAAGGTCGATAAAGAATACAAGTTGTATTTGAATAAAATAAAGAAGAAGTTTGATAATTAAAATTCAATTGGTGACAATATGCTCTAATTATAATGAAGTGATATAAAAACGTATGTTAAGATGATTTATAATAGATTGAATATCAAATTGAAGTGTTTCCTTCGATAAGCTCAGGACATGTTTTGAGAAGCATCCCGCTGAGGCGGGACGCGCCGAAAAAAATGCGATAAGTTGGTATTCAAGATGACGTAAAGGGCTTAACAATATGTTTTTAAATCACTTCAAAGACTTAATTAAATGTAGTTTTTTCGATATTATACTCAGAAGTCTGTAGGACTTCAACATTCCAGCCATGGATTTTTATCCATGGCTGGAATTGATAAAAAGCCTATTTTGGCGGCATTTTTGCCAAAAATGATGACAAAATTATTTCGAAGCTCTTTCATCAATAAATAATCTTAGAAGTTATGAATTGATAGAAATACATTATTGGTACATCCATCGTTTATATAAAAAGAAAACCAGTTCTAACGTGCATACTAGATCGCTCATACTACTCCTCCTAATTTTATCAATTCCCTCATTAAATGCTCAACAACAGATTTCTTCTATTGAAAATGTTACCCATGGTCGTGTGGAAGCAAGTCATGGATTCGTACTTTACGAGGGAAAAGAATACTTTATTGAACGAAATGAAATCGTTACTCGTATTTCCCTCCTGGAAGAGGATAAGGCGATCCATCTCCATGATGTTTTTGTCCGTCCAAAAGATGGCAAGCCGCATTATACAACAGATTTCCGATACTCGAACTCAGGTATATTGGTCAACAATAATCTGATTTATGAGATCTACGACTTTAATATTTATGTTATAAATTTTGTAACTGGAGAGCTCGTATCTAATATCGAACTGTGCGAGCATGACATCCAATATGCCGGCTATTTTTCTTTTTTTGATGACACAATCCTATTTAGAGGTGAAAAATCAGATGCTGAATCGTATTTCGTCTATGATATAGAACTGAATCTTTTAGAAGAATTGAATTGGACCAAAGAAGCACAAGTGTTTCCTGCAGATCAATGGATTTATTCTCTGGATGAGAATAATTCAAGGGTGACCGGGTATAATGTCGAACGTAGGTCGTTTGATTTTGAAATGGAGTTAACGGAGAGTATAGAAAGCATTTCCGTTCAATTCAACCTACTCATCCCACATTTAAAAATAACGACTTCAACACGCGAATTGATCGAAATAAAAGAAGGTGAGGTTTTATATCGTTCGGATTGTTTCAAAGCGGAGACATCGGAATTGATACATTCCTATTTCAGAGAAGGAATAATTTATGCCAGCTTACGAAACGGTGAAGATTATACCGTTGTAGCCAAAGACATAACCACTTGTGAAGATGCAATGATTTTCGAAGAACTGGAAGGCAGTAATTTTAAGTTTTTGGACAACAAGGTTTTGGACACCCGTTACCTTCTATTCTCAGCTGAAGTTATATTCCCTCATGACGGTATTCATTATATCGTAGATATAGAAGGCAAATCGTATAATCGCTTGGAAGCAAAGTCCACAATTTTAAAACCTTATGAGACCATTGTTGAGAATGGGATAGTATACATTATGGGAAGAGATGTGATTTACTTTCATGAAAACCCTGGCTATATTTATCTGATCGAGCTCCAAAATTTGACAGATAAACCAGTTGAGTTTAATGAAACCTATCCTGTTCAAAATTTAGTGTTTTCTGAAAAATACGCTGATGAAAAGCTCTACATACTTTGGGGGGTGAGCTATAGCAAAACGTATGTTGGACGGTACCATTTGCCCGAAAATAATACGGAAATAATAGATAATCAATTGGCTGAGCAAAATCGTGGGATCATGCGTGTATCACGCGGATTGGAAGTATCGGGTAAGTATTACTATATGGATGATTTTGGAATTTACACCTTGTCTGATGATAAAGTCGAATTGTTGATTGAAAGCAATGCCAATATGCCCATGACCGAAAAAGAGGGCAACGTAGTTGGTATCGTGGGTATTAAAGGTGAATCATATCTTTTCGAAATCAATACATGGAATAATTCATGGGATACGACTCGTTTTGATGGCAACGGAAGTATTGACCCAAATAGTAGAATTACACCTTATGCAGTTGTGCATCCAAGAAATCATCCGCATGGAGGAGGATTGATCGACTTTGAAACGAAAGAGTTTATTGCATTTCGGGAACTTTTAGGAGGTAGTAATTATAGGATTTTTGGGATGAGTGGGGAAAATGCCTTTCTTGAAGTCAGTTCTGCAGCGGCTACGGAGTTTATCATCGTAAATACCCGAACCAGGGAGTTTTTCAAAGTAGAAACAATTGGACATCGGTATGCCAGATCGCCTTCTGATGGAAACGGTGGTTTTTATTTGTTGGAAGTAGATTATGACCCAAAAGGGGATCGGAAAGTGCTTCATGTAGATGGATCAGGAAATAAGCTGGGAGAAAATACAATTCTCTATTCAAGACCATTTACCAAGAAATACTTTGTTGAGACACAAGATTTTACATTGGTTCCATTGCCTGGAGATGATGAAGTTCATCTTTTTATGGCAAAGAAAGACGAAACAAAAATCCAGTCTGTTCCATTTCAGGAGGTAACCGCCTGGAATCATTTGTTAATAAGAAATGACGATGATTATATTGTGATGGTGAATGAAATAGAAGGAGCTCAAACCATTACTCAATTAAGTTTTGACGAAGCTCCTATTACGTTAACCGAATTGCAAGCTTATGAGGAATGTTTGGAGATTTTACTAACTGATGAAAAGATTGCGCTTTTTATCCATGAAGGGTGGGAAGATAGGATTCGGATTGAAATCCTGGACCGCACAACGAAGCAACTTTTACGAACCGAACGCTACCAAATTAGCAAAGAATCTGATCCGAAAGTCATCCACCTGGGTAATTTAAACGATACGTTGTCTCTATTCAATTTTAAGAATCAAGACCATGGTGAAGAGGGGTATTTATTTAATGTCAATGATGGTTCTTTCTCACTGTTGGCGGATATAGCTCCCGGGCATTTGGATGGAAGTCCTGCCGATTTTTTAAGGATGAATGGATCTGTTTATTTCACATCTTTAACAGAGGATCGTTCCAGACAGTGGTTTAAGCTCAAAATTAACGACCATCTTAATTTGTCAACCGTGAATGAATTCAGTCCAATTAAGATTTTCCCAAACCCAACTTCTGATGTTATTTCGTTTGAATTCTGCCTTTCGGAATATGAGATATTTAGTGCTGTAGGTATCTCTTGCTTACGTTCCAACGATTTTAATCAGATAGAAATTGACGTATCAATACTCCCTAATGGACATTATTCCATTCTGGCCAAAGTAGAATCTGGAGAGCAGGTATACGGAAACTTTATAGTTCAGCGTTAAACTATATGTTACATATTTCATAACTTTTTTTTATCAATTCAATCAAATGACAAGATTTACAATATACCTTTGTTTTTTACTTTACTCATTCAGTACTAACGCACAATTTGATTACTCAATAGATTTTGTAACGGGTGTGGATAGAAATGAAGTGAGTAGCGGGTTATCAAGCGGAGAATATACTCCAACCTACAGCTATAGGACAGGAATAAATCTTAATTATAAGTTTACTAACCATTTCTTCCTGAAAACTGGTTTGCGTTTTGCCGTCTTAAAAACAAAGCACGAAATAGATAATCTGCGATGGTCGAGTGAGATTGGACCAAATGGCTGGATGCCAGATCCGACACTTCCCAGATCTATAGAATCCATTGTTAATCGTAGATGTATTGAATTACCCTTACATGTTCGTTATCAATTCGGAAAGGGTCGTTTATCTGGTTTTACAGAAATAGGAATTTCACCGCATATTTATCTAAATACTCAAAACGTTAATTCTACTAATCTGGAAACGGTTGTGAGTACAATAGATGAAACCGAATTTGGTACAAGGAGATTTGTGAATGCTTTTGTATTTTCTGTAGGGGTCAACTATGCTATTACTAGCAAACTTCAACTGTTTGCACAACCGGTATTCCGAAAATATCAAGAATTTATTCCCAATTCACCAATGGAAGGGGCGCAGACTAATTTTGGCCTTGAGTTTGGCATAAGAAGAGGTTTTGGATTTGGGGGAAATGAGGACATCTGAAACCGTTTGCAATCTTCGTATAAGAAGGAAAACGAAGGCAATGTTTGAATTGTAAATCATTCTACAAATAAGACCAAGCCTTTCAAATAATTGCCTTCTGGGTGATAAATGTTAATCGGATGGTCTGGTCCTTGTGTCATATGATGAACAATACGGATGGTTCGACCACTTTCTATCGCTGCGGCTCTGATTGTATTGTAGAACAACTCTGGTCCAACTACCTGACTGCACGAAAAGGTAAATAAATAGCCGTGGTGTTTTACTTTGCGTAGCGCCATGATATTCAGTCGTTTATAGGCTTGTACCGCATTGTGTCTTTTTTTGACACTTTTGGCAAATGCCGGCGGATCGACGACGACGACATCATATTTAGGCAGTGCATCATCCGAAAGCGCATGCATTACATTGACCGCATCCATTTTATGATTGTCGGTAAAATTGTTCAGTTTATGATTTCGGGCCACCATTTCCATTGCCGACTTGCTGATATCCATGGAATGTACAGATTGGGCACCATTGGCTAAGGCATACATCGAAAACCCTCCGGTATAGCAGAAACAGTTTAAAACCGTCTTTTCTTTTGAAAAAGCTCCAAGTAGTTTTCGATTTTCTCGTTGATCCAAAAAGAATCCCGTTTTTTGTCCTTCTTCCCAATTGATCGCAAACTGAATCCCATTTTCTGTAATTTCCGACGATGAAGCATCCCCCTTGGCGTAATAGTCTTCGTCATACCCATCGAAGGAAGAGGGAAGAGAGTCTTTCGATTTTATGTAGATGCTATTCAATGATCCTTCAAACGCATAATCCAATGCCGAACAGATGAACTTAATATCTCGAAAACAACCTACAGAGTGACATTGCACCACTGCATGTTGATTGTAAATGTCAACGATTAGGCCTGATATTCCATCTCCCTCGCCATGAATAAACCGGTATGCGTTAGTTGTTGGATTGTTGATCAGGCCCAAAGAATGCCGGTATTGATGGGCAGCTTTCATCTTTTTATTCCAAAAGCCTTGATCAATATTTACATCTTTGAATGAAAGAATCCGAACCATTATGCTCCCATCATGAAAATGTCCTGTGGCTAAATGTTTGCCCTTATGGTCAACTACTCTGACTACTTCACCATCCCTAAGATTTTCTGGTTTTGAATAGATCGCACCACTAAATATCCATGGATGTTTTCGGGAGATGGCATCAGCTTTCCCTTTACGAATTACAAGAGTAGGATAGTTGTCTTTCATGCCGCAAAGATGATCAATAAATTATTTTACGTGTAAATTTTAAAAGAGATAATCTTCCTACAACGATTAAACGTCGATAGAAAATCAGTTCGAATCTACTCCTCTTAGTTTTTAATTTGCTAAAGAATGATGAAAACAGCATTTAAAAAGGCAGTGCTATAAAGAAAATCACTAACCGTAACTCTTTGAAAATAAATCAATTATTAATCAATTTGTATAGTTAAAAGTGTACATTTGCGCCAAAATTTAGATACTTGGATACATTTGAAGAATTAGGATTATCGTCAGAACTGCTAAACGGGCTCAAAGATGTAGGATTTGAAACTCCCACGGAGATCCAAAAAAGTGCAATCGGGCAGCTTTTGGAAAACGAAAGAGACCTTATGGGATTGGCCCAAACTGGCACCGGGAAGACTGCTGCTTTTGCTTTGCCGCTCCTGGATTTGATGGACGATGGTGCTGACTTTACCCAGGCAGTAATTCTTGCTCCTACAAGAGAATTGGTCCAGCAAATAGCCGTTGAAGTTCGCAATTTTTCCAAGTATAAAAGAAAGATTTACATCTCCACTGTTTATGGGGGAGCGCCGATTTCCAATCAAATCAAAGAGATAAAGCGAAATACACCGCATATTATAATTGCTACACCAGGTCGACTTATTGATCTCATCGGTAGAAAGGTGGTCAACTTAACGGATATCAATTACTTGATCCTGGATGAGGCAGATGAGATGCTCAATATGGGTTTTCAAGAGGAGATTGACAAGATTCTTGAGGGTACGAACGAAGGGAAAAAAACCTGGCTTTTTTCGGCTACGATGCCTAAAGAGATAAAGCATATAGTCGATACCTATATGGATGATCCGATTGAGGTGAAAGTGGATCAGCAAAACATCACCAATCAAAATATATCGCATAAATATGTATTGGTCAATAGAAAAGATAAAGCGGAGGCCGTCAAACGAGTGATTGATTATATACCTGAGTTATACGGAGTGATCTTTTGTCGGACCAAAATGGATACGCAGGAGCTGGCGGATGAATTGGCCAGAGATGGCTATCGGGCAGAAGCTATCCATGGTGATCTTTCCCAAGCACAGCGAGATAAGGTAATGCGAAAATTCCGAAGTGGAGCAATAAATATTATGGTGGCTACGGATGTAGCAGCACGGGGGATCGATGTAAATAACCTCACGCACGTGATTCATTATACCTTGCCTGATTCACCGGCGTACTACACCCATCGTTCGGGTCGAACTGCACGAGCGGGTAAAAAAGGGGTGTCGCTGACAATCCTTATCCCCAAAGACAAGGGGAAAATGAGGCAGATTGCCAAGCGCCTTAAAATCGATTTTGAAAAAGTACTCCTTCCAAAACATGCGGAATTGCTCGAAAAACGTATTGAGAAATGGACAGAAAAGTTAATGGCTTCTGATGAGGCAGAGTTGCCCAAAGAGACTTTGGAAAATGTATTGCATCAATTATCTGACCTGGACAAAGAGACGCTGGTCGCAAAATTGATCGCTCAGCAATTGAAGAAGATCAGAAAGAAAAAAAGCAGTCAGGATGATCTGAATTTGGAAGAATACGGCAGGGGCGAACGAAGCGAGCGAAAGGGAAGAAGAAGTGATAGAAAGAGAGAGTATAAATCAGAAGGAAGACGGGAAAGGGATCGTAGAAGGGATAAAGAACGCAGTGGCAGAAGGGAACGAGAACGAAAAGTTGATTCCAAAGAAGGAAGAATAGGGAGAAGAAGTATCAAAAACGGCTATACGAAAATGTACATCAACATCGGAAAGATGGATAAGATGTCGGTAGGGGAGTTGGTGGATTTTATTAGTAAAAATGGAAATGTAAAACGAAAATTGATTGGAGACATAAAGATGTCGAAAATGCATTCGGTTTTTGAATTGGATCGTTCCGTTTCAAAATCGATTTCGAAATATTTTGCAAATGTGAATTTTAAGGGAAGGGATATACGGTGTAATGAAGACTGAGGGTGATTTGTAATTGATAATTGACAATTGATAATTAATAGTTATTGGTGTAATGCCACTCCTAACCTAAAAGAGCTTTTAGTATTATGTTGAAATAGTGACAATCTAGTATGAAGGGATTAAATATTAATTTTTTCATAACTGTTCAGATTCTTTCTTTTTGAAAAAGAAAGAAGCCTGTAAGACTTTAATATTCCAGCCCTTGATTGTAATCCAGGGCTAAGAATTAAAAACAATGCTAATTTTGGCGGCATTTTTGACAAAAATGATGACAAAATCAATTTAGTGCAATTACATTAATTGATTATCAGTGTAGTGATATGTATTTATGTTTTAGTGTTTATGTATTTGATGATCATATGCTTATAAAGTTTTTATAGTCGAGAAATGATGCCGAAGCGGAGAAATCCAAATCTGTTTTGCAGATCAATCCAGTTTGAAAACGAAAAAGAGAGAATAAAAGAATTACAATTAAAAGAATAGAAAAGAGGTAAATGAATTCAATACGAAATATAGCAATCATTGCTCACGTAGATCACGGAAAGACAACGCTGGTAGATAAAATCATCGATCAATGTGAGGCGATGGAATCCAGAAAAGAGCGGCAAGAATTGCATCTTGACAACAATGACCTGGAACGTGAAAGAGGAATTACAATATTGAGTAAAAACGTATCCGTACGGTATAAAGATGTGAAGATTAATGTTATAGATACCCCCGGTCACGCTGATTTTGGTGGTGAGGTTGAGCGCGTGTTGAAAATGGCGGATGGGGTTTTGGTTTTGGTGGATGCTTTTGAAGGAGCCATGCCACAGACGCGATTTGTACTTTCTAAAGCAATAGAATTGGGACTTACTCCAATCCTTGTTGTCAATAAGGTAGACAAAGAGAATTGCCGACCTGAGGAAGTACAAAGTGATGTTTTTGATCTTATGTTTAATCTGGGAGCAACAGAAGAGCAACTGGATTTTGTTACCTTATTTGGTTCTTCCAAGTTTGGGTGGATGAGTTACGATCATGAGATGAAAACGGATGATATCGTTCCTTTGCTAGATGCAATTGTGGATCATATTCCTGAGGCACCTTATGTGGAAGGACCAGTACAGATGCAGATCACTTCATTGGATTTTTCAAAGTTTACGGGAAGAATCGCTATTGGAAGAATCGCGCGAGGAACCATCAACGAAAATACAGATTTTATGTTGATGAAAGCAGACGGTGAAAATAAAAAGGTGCGCGCCAAGGAAGTCCATCTTTTTGAAGGTTTGGGCAAGGTGAAGGTCTCAGAAGCAAAATGTGGAGATATCTGTGCGTTGATTGGTATTGAAGGATTTGATATTGGAGATACAATTGCCGATTTGGAAAATCCGGAAGCACTGCCAAGAATCAAAGTGGACGAACCAACTATGAGCATGCTTTTTACCATCAATACATCACCATTTTTTGGTAAAGAAGGTAAATATGTGACTTCCAGACATTTAAGAGATCGGCTGTATCAAGAGTTGGAGAAGAATCTGGCGCTTCAGGTGCATGATACAGATACTGAAGATAAGTTCAATGTATTCGGTAGAGGAGTACTTCACCTTTCTGTGCTTATCGAAACCATGAGAAGAGAAGGGTATGAACTACAAGTGGGGAAACCGCAAGTGATATTTAAGGAAGTAGATGGAGTGAAATGCGAACCCGTAGAGCTATTGGTTATTGATGTGCCGGAGCAATACTCAGGTAAGGTAATTGAATTGGTTACCATGAGGAAAGGGATGTTGAATGTAATGGAGCCTAAAGGAGATGTTCAGCACTTGGAATTCGAAATACCGTCCAGAGGCATTATTGGCTTGAGAAATAATATTCTTACCGCTTCTGCAGGAGAGGCCATAATGACCCATCGATTTAAAGAATATGCCCCATTTAAAGGAGAGGTGCCTTCAAGACTAAAGGGCTCATTGGTGTCTATGGAACAAGGATCGGCTACAGCATTTGCTATTGATCGACTTCAGGACAGAGGAAAGTTTTTTATTGATCCGGGACAGGAAATTTACAAAGGACAGGTAGTAGGTGAAAATAGTAGAGACAACGACCTGGAAGTAAACTTAATCAAAGGTAAGAAGTTGACTAATATGCGATCAGCGGGTGCGGATGATAGTGCTAAAATTGCACCGAAGATTGATTTTTCACTGGAAGAAGCAATGGAATACATCCGGGAAGATGAGTATTTGGAGGTAACTCCTGCAAGTCTCCGAATGCGTAAAATTCATGGTCTTAAAAAATAGTTTTTAGCTCATTTTGATTACAGATGAAAACTAGAACACTTAATAAAAACAAAGTCAATGTGATCACCTTGGGGTGCTCCAAAAATCTGGTAGATTCGGAGAATATCATTACTCAATTAAGAGGAAACGATATTGAAGTTACCCACGAAAGTGAAAAACAAGACGCCAATATAGTAATCGTTAATACGTGCGGCTTTATTGATCTTGCCAAGGAAGAATCGGTAAATACCATCCTGGAATATGCTGAAGTTAAAAAGCAGGGAGGTATTGAAAAGTTATATGTTACCGGATGTCTCTCGCAACGCTATAAAGATGATCTGGAAGAAGAGATTCCTGAGGTGGATGCTTACTTCGGTACTATGGAATTACCAGGATTATTGGCCAAATTGGAAGCGGATTACAAGCATGAATTGGTCGGGGAGCGGGCTATTTCTACACCAATGCACTACGCATATCTGAAAATTTCAGAAGGATGTAATCGAACGTGTTCTTTCTGTGCCATTCCATTAATGAGAGGAAAACACATCTCTCAGCCCATTGAAGCTTTAGTCAAACAAGCAGAAAATATGGCTCGAACGGGTGTGAAAGAATTGATCTTGATCGCACAGGAATTGACGTACTATGGTTTGGATATTTACAAGAAAAGAGCGTTGCCAGAGTTGTTGGATGCCCTTTGTGCGGTAGAGGGTATAGAGTGGATCCGATTGCATTATGCGTATCCTTCCAAATTTCCTTTGGAGATTTTTGATGTCATGGCACGACAGCCCAAGGTTTGTAATTATCTTGATATCCCACTTCAACATGCGGATGATGATGTGTTGAATCGAATGCGTCGACAAATCACCCAGGCCGAGCAGCGTGAGCTTATTCGTATCGCAAAAGAAAAGGTGCCGGGAATCAATATTAGGACTACATTTCTCGTAGGACACCCAGGAGAAACGGAAGAAGAGTTTCAAAATTTATGCGATTTTGTAGAGGACATGAAATTTGATCGAGTGGGAGTTTTTCAATATTCTCACGAAGAAGATACGATCGCATACGATATGGAAGACAATGTCTCTATAGAAGTAAAAGCCGAACGAGCAAATCGCATTATGGAGATTCAGCAAGGGATTTCGATGGCCAATAATGAAGCATACGTAGGAAAAATACTTAAGGTCCTTTTTGATCGAAAGGAGGGCGATTACTTTGTAGGACGAACAGAATTTGATAGCCCGGAGGTAGATAATGAAGTTCTGGTCTCTGCCCAAGACCAATTTGTACGCATTGGTGATTTTGCTAATGTCTTAATTGAATCTGCTGAAGATTATGATCTATACGGAAAGGTGGTTTTGAGTTAGTCTGAAAATTTCATCAGGATTGGTTTGTAGTAGAACCATTGAAAAAATCTGTAGAGGGTAAAATACCGTTTCGTTTACGATTAAACATTATTCCTCAAATTTGAGAGATAACTTCCCTAGAACAAAATTTAGTTATTAAATTGATAATCAAATAGTTGAAGGCTTTTAAGAGTTGTTGTAACTACACAGTCCATAAATAATTACGATTAAAAAACCTGTAGAGTTTCATATTATAGCCTATGATTGCAATCATAGGCTATAATTGGGTAAAACCCCATTTTGGCGGCATTTTTGATTAAAAATGATGACAAAATTAATTTTGCTGGTGTAATTAAACATATGACCGTTTAATTACGAGTTATTTCAATTTGCCGATTAATTTTTCGGGTTAACCCTTTTACTCAGAAATATAACTTTCGACCGAAGCTGATAAACCCATACTGTATTAATAGAAAATGATTTAGATTTTTCTACTTTGATCGAAAGTTGTTCAAGTATAATGATGTGATCCTTTCACGCACACCATGTGATCATGAAGATTCATGGAATAAGCATTCCTGTTTTTAATATACATTGGGTTCACTGCCCCTTGAATGGATTGCTATATTTCTTATCCGTGATAATATCTTCATCTGAAAGAGTTTTGAGAAATGCAATTAAGGCATCTTTTTCATATTGAGAAAGAAACAATTTTTTCGGAGGTCCGCCTGGAGGTCCGTCATCCACTGTACTTAAGCGGAAATGTAGATTCGAATGTTGAACAACTCCTTCACTGTAATGATCGATTACTTCTTCCAAGGTCTTAAATCTGCCGTCATGCATGTACGGTGCTGTGAATTCGATATTACGCAAACTAGGGACCTTGAATTTTGCATTATCATCGGACAATAGTGTAATGGATCCCTTGCCCTTGTCTGTATAAATTAAATCAAGGCCATTATTTTTTGCCATGTCATCTTCACCTTCAGGTACTGTCATAGCGGGGCCGCCGTGACAATACAAGCAATTTGCCTGGTGTTCCGTGCCACTGAAAAATATTTGTTGACCTTCTTTTTCAAGCGGAGTGTAATTTGGAAAGAGCGGAATGCCTTCCGCTACAAATGGGTTTCCAGTCAATCGCATTCCTTCGTCAAATTTAGTATTATAAGATACGATTGAACGAATATACTGTGCGAGTGCGTTCGCAATACGATTGGTAGTTACTTCTTCGTTGCCAAAAGCATATCTAAATAAAATAGGGTAGTACTCTATTTGTCGAAGTTTGTCTTCTAAATCTTTCAAATCCATGTTCATTTCGATAGGGTCTTGAATGGGTAGAAGCACCATATCTTCCAGGCTCGCTGCTCTTTCATCCCATGCGAAGCGCCCAGTTTGATAATAGCGGGTATTGATCAGATTCATCGAGTTTCTTGTAGTGTGGCCACCATATAATCCTGAACTGAATTGGTTGGGATCAGAAAAGCTATGTTTTTGTTGATGACAAGAAGCACAAGCTATAGTATTATTTTTCGAAAGATTCTTGTCATAAAATAATACTCTGCCCAACGTAGCTCCCATGTTTGTTGTGAGATTATCATCCGGCATATTATCCATCGGATCTAATTCGCCATCGGTAAAATGACTTGGTAGTGACAATTCGGCATAATTATAAGGATTAGAAGATATATTCAAGCTGTTTTGCAGAATGCGCATGTCTTCTTCAGAAAAAGCGTTCACATCAATATCAACATCCATGTCCACATCTACATCCTCATCAAAACCTGGAAGGTATTCTTGCTCTTTTTGACACCCTATTGTCAATGCTGTTATTGCCATTAGTAGGATCACTGTGATTCTCTTTGATCTTGTCATAACTTATCTTTTTTGTCCATTATTATAAAAACGACTAATGGCTTGAATACCCTACGGTATGGGTCAAGATCATGGTAAATCAACTCCTGTTTTCTCCGAAAGTATTGGATGATTTTATTAATTGAAAAAAGAAGATTATCATTTGAAGTTGTGACGCCAGTCTCTTTATGCGACTCGAGAAAATGAACGTTTAGATTTTGGCCTAAGGGGTAGGTGTGTATTATTATAGTATTAATATGAGGTATGAAATTGTGGTTTTAAGTTACTTCACTATATAAGCCAGGTCATTGTTAGATTTTATTCCTGGATATGTCATGAATTAATCACTTTATCTTAATGTTTAATGTATGTTGGTTAGAGAATAATTATTTAATTTTCAACCTGCTGTAAAAGGTAAGATTAAAGAGTGTAATAGGCCCTAATTAAATTTAACATGAACTCCAAACCCAAAACCATAGGCTTAATTGGCGGCATGGGCCCATATGCTGGTTTAGATGTCTTATGCAAAATTTATAAAAATACGATTGCCGAAAAAGATAAGGACCATCTTGAAGTTGTACATATTTCACTTAGTTCTAGTTTGCCAGATCGAAGTGAGTTTCTTTTGGGGCAGACGGACGATAACCCCGGAGAAGTTCTTGCTCGAAAACTAGATAACAAATCAATAGATATTATTGGAATAGCCTGTAATACGTTTCATGCACCAGCAATTTTTGATGTTTTCGTTGAAAAAATGAAAGCACAAAATGAAAGTATTCAAATCATCCATTTACCACAGGAGGTTTATAAATTCACCAATAGTTATTATAAAAAGAGTCTTAGAATAGGTCTATTGTCTAGTCTCGGAACTGCCAAAACGAAAATTTATAAAAAGGCATTTCAAGATTCATCGCATCAATTGATCTTTCTAGATCATAAAGAAAATAAGGAAATACATCGAGCCATCTATCACCCCGAATGGGGGATTAAAGCCATAGGGGAACTTTCTCCTGAAGCAAACGAAATATTGACTAAACAAGTCTATTGTTTGATCGATAAAGGAGTAGATAGCATCTTATTAGGTTGTACCGAATTGCCAATGGTTAAGCGGCATTTGAATTGTATGGGACTCAACATAATTGATCCCAATCTTATCCTTGCCCGAGCCCTAATTAGAGAAGTAGATGTAAACAAATTGACACTTGTGAACTCTTTGTAAACTCTTTGTAAATTCCTTTAAGAAATGTCAATTTATCTTTTGAATTATTCTATTAAGTTTCTAGTTTTAGAGCGATTACAACAGAAACGTAAAACGTTGTTTGTGAAGTTGTTTAAGATCATTTTCATTTTTTATTAACCCAATAAAACACATAAGAATGGTAGAAACCATGCCTAATGCAACAATGGATAGCATTATACGACCCGTTATTGATTTTGTAGAAGATATTCCTTTAAAAAAAGCACTGACCGAAGCTTTTGAAGAAAACAAGGAGTCCATTGAAACCATCGAATCTTTCTTTTCCTATATACCAGAACAAAAATGGGATACAGAAAAAATGTCATTAATTTTTAATTCCTGGAAAGCATCTCATCTGAAAATGTTGGGAATTTACGGACTTACCTGTCGTTTGAGCAGGATGGCTCAGGACCATACGGGGCCAGCGCAGCTGAAGTTGTTGGACGCTGCTTCTCTTAATGCAGAAACGAGTTATGAAGACCTTGGACTGGACTTTGACGGAGAAACACATGCAGAATTGTATAATCAAATGGTATCAGGGTTCCTGAATGGAGATACCTGGACACTGGGAAAATATACCATTCCGGAAGCGACTCATTTCAAATCATGGGTATACCGAAATATGGTGGTGGAAGACATCCAGGAAGGATTATTTACCAATATGTTTTCCGAAATTTACAATCACGGTGAATATGTTATGGCGTTGAATGGTTTTTCAGAATATTTAGATAAATACAGCGACCTTTCTCCAGAAGAAAAATCAGATGCCTTAACCTATATCCGTGCCCACATCGAAGACGATACCGAAAAAGAGCATTTCAAAGTTGTTGTTAAAGCGTTGAAAGCTTATTCAGAAGTATCGGATACACCGATTGATTACAATAAAGGAAAAGAAATCTTTAGTCAATATCTACAGAAGTTGTCGAACGTAATGAGTGAACTCAAAACGCAGTTGGCCGCTTAGAACGGTGCTTGTAACATATATATTCTCCAGACTTTTACCTATGGTCAAAGTCTGGAGTCTTATTTTTTGACATTGAAGTGATTTAAAAACATATTGTTAAGTCCTTTGCAACATCTTGAATGCCAACTTATCGTATTTTTTTCGGCTCGTCCCGCCCTAGCGGGATGCTTCTCAAAAAACACTTCAATTTGACAATCAATCTATTACAAATCATGTTAACATACGTTTTTAAATCACTTCATTGAATAAAACTAAGGTAACTACGATCTCTGACATCTTTTTTCCTTTTGTAAAAGCGTACCGTATTTATGAAGTTGATTTTAGATTATTTGGCACATTGGACCGCTGTAAAGGGCAATCAGGTCTTTATCAGTGAAAACGGGGTGGATTATACATTCGAAGATATTTACAATCAGGTTCAAAAACTGGCTTTTATATTAAAAGAGAACGGGGTAGAGCAGGGAGATAGAATCGTAATCTTTGTTGCGGAACGAACTCAAGAGATCATAGGTTTTTTAGCAAGCATTAAGGTAGGAGCCATTACTGTTCAAACCATAGTTCGATCGTGGAAGTTTGCGCTATTTGCGGCAGAAGAAACCCAGTCAAAGTTTGTGCTTACCGTTGATTCCATGAATACTCCCGCAAACATCCCGGGCGATTTAATCTTGATTCATTACAATGACTTGACAGATCATACCGAAAAGTACACAAAAAGAGAATACTCGGAAGTAGCTACGATAATGTTTACCAGTGGTACTACAGGCAAACCAAAAGGAACGATGTTGACCCATCAAAATTTGATGACTATGGGGACGCGAACAAAGTTTTTTGGACAGATCGATGAACAGGATAGAGAATTGGTCAACTACCCCCTGTCCACTACTTCGGGAATGTCTCCACTCCATGCTCATTTGATATCAGGAAGTCAGATATTACTGATCGATACCACTGAAGATCCAAAGTATTTTCTATCTGTTTTGGCCAGTGAAAGGATCACGGGCATATTGATCAGCCCTTGGATGTTGAAAGCGATGAGTGAAGCAGACGAAAGACTGTTTATACGGGTCATGGGAAAACTGAAATATATATTAACCAGTTATACGCCAATAAGGCCCAAACTCGTAAAAAAGATATTGGATGGGTTGCCGAATACCATTTTTTGTTCTTATTACGGCATGACCGAAGCCAGTCGAAGTGCTTACAATATCTTTCGGGATAATCCGGATAAATTGGCATGTTCAGGGATCGCCTCTCCAGATGGCCATTTGAAAATAAACAATCCGGATCATGATGGAATTGGCGAAATCTGTATGAAAGGTCCCAATACACTATTGGGCTATTGGAATGATAATGCCGCAACAAAATTAGTAAAAGATGAAGACGATTGGGTACATTCCGGTGATCTGGGATTTATCGATGAAGATGGTTTTGTAACGGTATTAGGACGCCTCAAAGAACAAATAAATATCGATGGGTGGAAATGTCAACCCAAGGAGGTAGAAGAGACGCTCAATAGTCACCCATTGATAAAAACATCTGCCGTGGTGGCTGTTCCTGATGTTGATAAATACCAGGTGGTTGGAGCTGCAATCGTTTTGGAAGAAGGGGTGAATCCCAAAAGCTTATCCGAAAAAATAAAAGCATTTTGTAAGGAAAGAAAAGCGGATTATAAAGTTCCACGATATATAATGTTTGTGGATGAGATACCGGTCAATACTATGGGGAAAACACAGAGAATAAAGATTAGAGAGGATATGATTGCTCAATTCGAAATCACTTTGCCAAGTTAAAACAGAAATGGTAGATCCGTATCACAATTTTTTTCGAGAAGACACACTCAAAAAGGCAAAAGCATACCAGGAGACCCTGGTAAAGGAGATTCAAAAAGATTATGGGTATGCTACTGCTCCTCTTATTATGACTCCAGAGCGATATCAGAGAATTATCGATAAGACCCACGCATTGGTTGCCTTTTTAGGTTCTGAAAAATATTTCAAAGAACTCACGAAGAAGCAATGGTTTTTGAAGCAGTTGCCACTAAGGACATCTGATTATTTCGGATGTATAGATTTTATGCTCACTCCTGATGGTAATGAAAAACTTCAAGAGCTAACGTTATTTCCTTCTGGTCGACTTGGCGCATTGGGTGCTATAAATGAATCATTTAAACATTATTATACTGAATATTCCGAATACAATCTTGATAAAGATTTGGATTATCATATGGTGAAGTCTGTAACCAAAGGATTTCAACGTAAGCGAATTGCGATCGCAGTAAACCACCTGGCCAGTAGTAAGGATCAATTTGCCCAATACCGGAATGTAGCTAAAATCTTTAGAAGATTTGGGATAGAAGCACAAGTGCATTTGGCCAAAGATATTCAGGTTACTGAGGAAGGGAAGCCATGTTTCGAAGGCAAAGTATACGATGGTGTATTTAATTTATTAATTCCGCTTATTTGGGAGTGGAATCAAACTGAGTTTACAGCATATACGGAGTTTTTTAATAATTACCCTGAAATTGTGATTCCCAATCCGTTGGGAATGAGAATGGGCAATAAGTCGATCTTGGCCAAGCTTTGGGAAGATGATTTAAAAGGATATCAACTGGATTCAACCCAAATTGAATTGATCAGGGATAGTATTCTGAAAGCTGTGGATATTTCTCGATTTGCTGACTTGGACGAACTAAAAAATTATTTTGATCATAAAGAACTGGTTATAAAACCGGATGGTGGTTATCAAGGGAAAGGGGTGATGATTAAGCCAGATGATAAAGATTTAAAAACATTACTCAAGAAGAATCAATCCGATCAAACATATTATGCTCAGGAATTTTGTCCGTCCATAGAAGTTCCGCAATACGACTTTGAAAAAGAAAAAATAGTCCAACAGAATTTGATTAAAGTAAGAAGTCTGGTAATAAATAAAAAATGTGTAGGTATGCGGGGGTACGCACATACACAGCAAAAACCGGAAGGATACTCATTTATATTGCCAACGATTGTGGTTGATGATCTTGACTGACTTAAGTTATTTCCATATGGTTCAACTTAATGAGATTTCATTTTTTCAAAAAACTCATCTTTCATTTTGATAACGTCTATGGATGAAAAATAATGAATTTCCCTGGAGCCATTGTCTTTGGAGGTAAGAATTGTCGTTTTTTTACACCATTCAGGAAATACAATAGCTTGAATCAAAGCCAGATCCCAAAGTATTCGCTTCTCTCTTCCACCGTCAAGATGCTCGTACCATCGGTCCAAAAGAAGTCTGCTCAAATTACTGTTTTGAGGCATTCGATTCTTTGTCTCCTGGTAAGCAAACTCCATTTCTACGGCAATATTCACAGGCATTATGTGCAGCTCAGCGTCCGACATTAATACGACTTCCAGCGCTTGTTGATCCATCATACAATTAAAATCCTGTCGTTTTAATATTCCTTGTTCAAAATCATAGGTTGTACCCAGCCAATACAATTTGATGTTTTCTGAAACGGAAGGATCAATATAAATAGCCGAAGCAATATTAGTCAAGGCCCCTAAGGCGACTATGGTAAGCTTGTCGTTAGGAGATTGATTTTTTGCTTGTTTGATAATTTCATAAGCCGCTGCGGAATGCTGTGCCTGATCTCCCCAGTCAAACATTCTATTGACTCCTCCACGGATTGTTTTGACATTTTTGTCCATTTCAGCGACTATGACCTGATTGAGTCGGTGACTGTTTTCCATCGTTTTTGGCACTGCCCAGTGACTTGCTTCCCATTGTGTTGCATTGAGGCAAATGATGTCCCATGATGGTTCTGACAATGCCCTTGCCAAGGCATAATAATCATCTACTTCATTACCTGTATCGGCATCCAGAATAAGGCGAGTTGCAGAGGTTGATTGGCCAATGCATGTAGTATAACAGAACAAAAAGCCAATCATGAAGAGATAGAATAAACGTTGTTTCGACATAAGATTAATTTTTACAAAGTGTAAAAGAAAAGCCCTATGTAAAAATGCACAAAATTATAAAAGCAACAAGTCACAACCTCGATCAAATGCTCTTATATCGTTATACGTGACGTCACAGCCATCCAAAAATAGTAGTAAAAAACTCTTTAATGCCATGGACTACTATCCCAAACGCTTTGGCCACTGCATTAAATAAAATCTTGGCTCCTTCGAATAATGCTTTTCCAATTTCGAAATATCCTCTAAATAAGGTTTCCAGGGCATGCATACTTAAGATGTGAATGTGGATGGTGAAAGGACCGTAACCAAAGTAGATCCCAATACCATTTTTATTGATTTCAAAACCTTCACCATCAATTCCGATCTTTAAGAGACTTTTATCAAATTCCAGCGTTTCACTCATGCCCCCAATAGAAGAATCCATTTTAAAACCATGCGCCCCTATGCTGACATCAACACCATCGTATCCATTACCTAAGACGATATTTGCCTGTCCATTTTTAAATGTCATTTCTTCATGAATATCAAAACCTTCTTCCGGACCTGCGTATTCGATTAATACTGCGGGATTATCAGGATTACCAATGACAAGTTGACTTTCGACTGATTTAAGATGCAATCCCATTTCGTAGTCAAACCCACCCTCATCGGAAGCTACAAATTGAGCATCCGCCGAACCTGCACTAAAACTGAAATGGGGGTCTTCATGGCTTACGACACTAAAGGAAGCGACTCCATCTTCGGTAATCGACCCCTGGAAAAATCCTAGATAATTCGATTTCGCTTCTGCCACTTGTACGGCCAATGAATCATCCGACATGTTTTGCAATGGATGAAAGGGCTTGGAACTATCCAGCGGCACGCCACGAAACTCAAAGGAAAGTTGGGAGAGTTGATCGTTTTGAGTTTCTCCGGAAAGATAAAACAGATAGCTGCCGACTGCACCCACACTATACTGAGGGCCTTCGACCAAAGGATTTCCTGATTTCCAAACTGCAATCGCCGATTTAGTACCTACCGTAAAGGAAGAGCCATTATCAAAGCTGAATTTCATTCCTTTGAAGGTTACACCTGTAGACTCAGTTTGGATGTCGATGCGAGTTATATATCTACCCGTAGGAATGCTCATCTTTGTTCGTGTACCACTGGATATGCCGTACCAATTGCTTTTGGTAGTCCCATATTCTGTTTGTAGTCCTACAATTCCATCTTTGGTAAGGGAAAAAGTGATAGCGGAAATCGGTGCAGCAGAGTTCTCTGCTGTTGTTTGATCCGACCAGGCTACTCCTCCACTTGAATCTTGAGGTATAGGCCCACCAGTGGCCTTAATGCCATTGTTTTTTAGAACATAATTTGCGACATAGAGCAATTGATTGTAACGGTCGCAGGACGCATCCCAGGCCATGGCACCGCCCAATCTGTTGGCCACGATATATGATGTCTTGTTCCAAATGGTTTGAGGGCTATCATACCCAATAAATACTTTTTTGGATGGACTGTAGATCCATGAGGATTGAGATTCTGCATGATAATACTCCTTCCAATCCTCCTTGCCCAATTTGTTGTCAAAAATATCGGTCCATTCAAAAACAGCCGTTTTCGTAGCTACGCCATTTTCTATTGGGCCTGGCCATGACCCATCGATCAACGTAGAGTCATAGGGTTGATACAAGCCGTCTCCCCGCGGTCCTGGCTCTACTCCTCCAAAACCTCTGCCATAAAAAGACAAACCCAGAACCAACTGTTTGGCAGGAAGCCCAAGTGTCAGTAAGGATCGGACAGATGCATCAATGTTTAGATCATTTTTGTACTTCACCGGTGTCGGATCTCCTGAGGATGCGTAGAGTGGGGCATTGAAGTTGGTGACTGAATTTTCGGTCATAGGTGGAAATGCTCCATGATAATCGTATGCCATCAAATTGACCCAATCGACGATGGATTTGATTTTTGAGACTTCTACATTTTGATGGTATAATGGTCTAGGGGATAAGGTAACGGTTAATAATTTGCTTCCGAGGGCATTCCTTAGTGCCAGGAGTAGTTTTGTGAAATTGGTTTTGTCATTTGGACTATGGATCATGCCGCCCACTCCACCTTCTACTGGAAATTCCCAATCGATGTCGAGCCCATCAAAGTTATTGGCATTCATTATGCTTATCGCTGAATTTACAAAATTGTTGATCCCTGTTTCGGTTGATGCTAATGAAGAAAAATGAGTGGAAAACGTCCATCCACCAATGCTTAACATTGTTTTTAAATGTGGATATTTTTTACGTATGCCATCGAGCGAGGCAAAATTGGCCTTATCAGCATTCGTATCTTTCATCAATAAACTTCCATCTGAATTAATGTCTGCAAATGCGTAGTTCAGGTGGGTAACCATTGAATAATCCAGTGCTTGAAGAAAGTATTGGCGTACATAGATAGCCCAGGCAGGGTAGTAGACTACCATTTTAAAATCTCCAGGAGTCTGCCCTGAACCAATAGGAATTCCATGACTTAGCACACCTAATATAGCTCCTTCTGATGAAATACCAAAAGAGGATAATACTTCATCATCGCCATAAAAGGGAGCAATGGTTTTCGATCCGATGGTCTGAAGATCAACAGGAATATTCAATTTGGTTTGAATCAATTCTTTCAAATCTCCTAAGGTCGTAGAGTTGATATCAATAGATTCGGTAAAACTGGGTCCTTCTTGAGTTTCAACTTTTATAGGTGCAAAAACCACCTGAGCAACTACTTCAGGAATGTTAATCCGGTCACCAACACCTAGAAGGGCAGGATCCACTGCCGGATTCGCATCCAGAATATTTTGGGTAGTAACTCCATAGGTGCTATTTATTTTTGTCGCAATGTCTGATAAGGTATCCCCAGAAACGACGTAGTATGATATCGCCTTTTCACCAGTGGAAGTGTCAGGAATGATTAATTCTTCATCAATACTTAAATTGGTAGCCGTAACACCAGGATTTGCTGCTAAAATAAGCTCAACGGTGAGGTCCTTACACTTTTGTAGGTTCTCGGCGATTTTCCAGATTAAATCTCCGGATTGTATGGCATATTGGAAGGCAACGGTCATAAGAATGTTTTTTAAGGTTGGGTATTTTGAAAATAAAGGTTATAACAATTTCATCATTTTGAAAGAGGGTTTATACGTGTTTTCTGCACAATCGATATAGAAAGTTTAGACAGGATTCTTTCCGAGCCCGAAATTATTATGAAAAAGGTAATGCGGTGTTTAGTGGTCTACCTAAAATTTGATTTGATTACTTAAGAGTAACATTGCCAGGAAAAAAGATAAAATTCCACAGCCAAAATTTCTTACGGTTGCATATCCGTCCGATTTGTCCTTTAGCAGTTCATTTAAGCCCCATTTAATAAAAACCACTCCGATAGCAAAGAATGGAAAACTAGCGAATTGTTCAATTGTCATTTGCGGAATTTGTATTTATAGTGCTTTAAACCTACTAAAACGTCATTTACATATTGCCTTGTAGAATGCCTTAAACCATTCGGGTATGAAAAGCTTTCTGTAAATAATTCGTCTCCTTTTTTGAGTTGCAACATTTGAGATGCTCCGATTTGTCTTCTATTTTTCTGTATGATTTCTGTGGTGAGTTTCAGAGTAAGATTTAAATGCCCATAATTTTTGATTTCTTTTATTCGTAGATACTTAGAACCTGGTTCGATTAAAGGTATATCTTGCCATTTTCCTCTGAATTTTTCACGATACTGTACGATTTTACCATGATCATCATAATGCGTTTGAGTCTGACGACTTAGTTGATTTTCAAAATACAATCGATACTCCACTTTTTTCCCGCCTTTCTTGTATTTAAAGGTTTCGTATGTTCCGGTGGGGTTTCCATTTAGATCGAAATCTTCTGTTTTGATGAGTCTGTTTTGATTATCGTAAGTAAGAATAGACTTTGAGTGAAATACACCGTTAAGTTTGGTAATGCGCTCTGTTCTAAGAGTATCATGAAGATATACATAGTGATATTCTGATCTGACGCTATCTTCGCTATAATTCCTGTGAAGCACTTCTCGACCTTGAGTATTGTAAAGTTCTTCGGTTATCAGAAAGGTGTCTTTTGGATTATTTACATCAATTCCAAACCCATACCTGATTTCTACTTTGTTTTGAGCGAGGGTTGAATAATCCTTTTGTATTTGAGCATTCAACTGGATACCAAGAGAACAAAAAAGTAAGAGGAATGAGTTTGTTGTGATATTCATGGAACTACAGGCCTGATAATAAATGAACGTATAGATAGAGTAAAATAATCTCAATACCCGCTGTTAATTTTTACATGAAATCCGGATTGAATTCTTTGGATAAATTGGAAAACAGCCCATTAATTATCCATACTGTTCTGGGATGCTTGCCACTCTGAATTCGTTTCTAATATTATATTTTCAATTTTGTCAACCAATAAAGCGAAATCAGAATCCGAATTTCCGGACGCGATAAACCTGCTATGTGCAGATTTGATTAATTCAGAAGTCGTCCTATATCGGAGCCAATTGTTCTTATGATCATACAATAGATTTATGGATGTCAATACAGCCGAAACCGCACTCAGAAAAGCAATAATTATATTATTGTGTGGTAATTCAGAGATTAATGATAGCACTGGTATGCAAGAAGTAATAATGATTACTGAGATGATAATATTATAATACCTCTTTTTGCTTGTAGTTGCTTTTGTACTGAACCATTCTTGTTGTCTAATTACCCTATTTTTTATGTATTCATCTTGATTGTTCATCTTCTATTATTTTAAGTGGCATACAACCACCAGGACTTTGCGTTATTAGCCTGCGATTCAGCGATCATAGTACTTAAATGATTCACTTTTAAGAGAAGTCAGAAGCTGATAATCATCTTTCTTGACTACTGCTCTATGGAAACTATACCAATCTGAGATTTGCAACAAGAAAAGTGGGTTCTAATAAATAGAAAAATCGAGCTTCAGAACTTAACCATATTAAAGGTAATGAATGGAAACGTATATAATAAATTAAGTTTTATGAATTTGATCTCTTGAAATGTAGTTGTTAGGAATACTATTCTACCATTATAAAAACAAATTCAATAGCTTGCGGTTGATTATAAGTAGTAAACAAGCAGAAACTCCCACCGTAATGGTAAATTCAGACAAGTCGATTTTCGAGTATAAAATATCACCCTTTATTCAAGGAGGTACAGTGCTCGGTGCAATACTTATTTTTTTAGTTTTTACCATTCTATTTGGCAAGATTGGTCTTGATGTGGATGAAGGTACTCCCTGGTTGGTGGCTTGTTCGTTGACATTCTTTTTTGTGCTGGGCAATACGGTTTTAAGTCTGGCTGCTGATGATCAAAATACCTATTGGTGGCAATCCATACTAACGTACGTTTTATTGGTTGTTTTAGGTGCATCTGCTGCCTACCTGTTTTCTGGAGCGAGTATGGATTCTGTTGGCTCCTATCGCTGGTTGTATGTAGTCTTTGCGATCGGTCATATATTATTTTTGGCCATTGCCCGGACCATGAAAAAAGTCGTCAACATTGCCAAGAAACAAGATCGAAGATTGAGAGGCGAAGACTAATGCCATTGACGGATCAAAAAAGAAGCATTGAGATTTTTATTGATTTTTATTGTTGCGGGGTTTATGAGTTGCAAAAGAGATTCAGCGCATAGTGTAATACCTCAATCTACACGATCCGTAAATTCCAAAAATAGAAATGAAGAGGTGAAGCCAGCTAAACAAACCTTTTTTCTGAATTCCAAAGGCGCAAGAATTGATAAAGTGGAAAAATCCATGGATGACTGGGCAAAGCAATTATCCAAGATGGAATTTTATGTGCTTCGCGAGAAAGGAACAGAACCATCGTTTACAGGTGATTTGCTAAGAAATAATAAGAAAGGTGTTTATACATGTGCAGCCTGCGCACTACCACTGTTTGAAAGTAAGGCTAAATTTAAATCTGGAACTGGTTGGCCCAGTTTTTATCAACCCATAGATCAAACCCATATTCTCGAAGAGCAAGAGCCGAATTTGACATATATCCCTACTGAAGTAATGTGTAATCGATGTGAGGGACATTTAGGACACGTATTTACGGATGGTCGGCAACCTACCGGGCTACGGTATTGCATAAACTCAGTGAGTTTGAATTTTGAAGAAGCGAATTGAAGCTTACATTTTTTATTTTTTGGAAATGGTTTTAATTATTCTTTTAATTAGAAACTGATTTCCAAAGGGATAAAAATAATGGGTTATATACTCTCTAATGCCTGTTCTAAATCAGCGATTAAATAGGCAGGGTCTTCCAACCCTATATAGAATCGAACATAATTCCAGGGAATGGGAGAATCTTCTTTGCCGGGCATGTCATGAAAAGCGATGGATGGCATCATTAAGCTTTCGTAACCACCCCAGGATACGGCAATTAGAAACCTTTTAATAGACCGGGTAAACTGCAATACCTCTTCCTTAGAAGTAGCATTTAGGACGACAGTAAACATACCACCACAACCCCGCATTTGCTTTTTTGCCAATGCTTGCTGAGGGAAATTTTTGGCAAAGGGATGAATTACTGCTTTGATTTTAGGATGCTTATTTAAGTATTGGATAATTTGATTGGCAGATTCGTTGGACCTTTTTAAGCGCAGGTCAATGGTACGCAGACCACGAATGGCTAAAAATGCATCATTGGGAGAAATATTGACACCCAGTGTCATGAACTCAGAATGGAAAATTTTTGAAATCAATTTTTTGGAGCCACAAATAACGCCCATTACTACATCACTATGTCCATTGATGTACTTTGTGCCGGAATGAACGACCAGATCAATTCCAAAATCAATAGGGTTCTGAAAAATAGGACTGCTGTAGCTATTATCGATTATGGTGAGTATTCCGTTTTCCTTGGCTAGTTTGCTACACGCTTCAAGATCCTGGCATTCGAAAGTGAAGGAGTTGGGGCTTTCCAGGAACAGCACCTTGGTAGTTGGGCGAATAGTATTTTTAATGTTCTCAATGTCGGTCGCATCCACAAAATCATATGAGACTCCAAATCGATACAAAAGTCTGGAAATTAATGCTTTGGTCCAGCTATAGGGGTTGTTTACACAGATGATATGATCTCCCGCAGCGAGATGAGGCATGGTTGCTGTAGCTATCGCCGCGGCACCGCTTGAGGTGATTAAGGCATCTTCTGCATGTTCCAATTCTGCTATCTTTTTCCTAAGAATCTCAACAGTAGGATTGTTTCCTCTGGAGTAGACATGGTAATGTAACTCATCGCCTATACGCTCACGAAGTTGCTCTACGGAATCAAAGACAAAGTTGCTGGTCTGAATAATTGGGGGAGCTACGGCATTAAAGTAGTTCTCTCGTGCTTCACCGTGATGTATTAATATATCATTGATATCCATAAATCTTAAAATTGAAAGAACAAATTAAGAAAAGGATGTAAAATAATAAGGGATAGATTAGTGAGAAGCAAAATGAACATTCTTGAATAATCATGAATTAGTCAGCGGTCTTATTCTTTTGAATAACAACTAATTGGATAAGGACTTTAATCATTTGGCAAATTCAGGAGTACTAAATGGTAGAAATTTAAGTAAAATAGAATAGCGTAAATAAAGCAAGTTGTCTTTGGTGTGAATACAGTAGGTAAAAAAAAGGCCTGCCCGAAATTCTTTCATTCCAGACAGGCGGCTCCCATTTACGAATAAAAATACAGTTGATCTTAGATGCTTCGGAAAAAGCACACTATCTTTTCGTTATCGAGATAATACAACTGCAAATCATTCGATTATTTATTAGCAATTTTCTTTCCAAACTTCACATTATGATGTGCAGTATTCGGGGTATTAATCTTTTTTTCAAAATTTT